>JBGUDX010000137.1:0-4594 GCA_041821645.1 Acidobacteriota bacterium | reverse complement strand
AGGTCACCAAGAAGGGCACCGGCTACTACCCGGCGTAAAGCCGCCGGACGCAGGCAGTCGGGCATCTGAGCGCGGGCCGCGGGTGGGCATCCACCCGCCCCGCGCTCTTTGCTTATCCGGGTGTGGCGTCACGGCCGCGAAGCCGGGCCGCCGCCCTGGATCAGACCAGGCCGAGTTCGGAGACGGCCTGGCGTTCCTCGGACAACTCGGCCGCGGACGCATCGATCTTCTCGCGGGAGAAGTCGTCGATCTCGAGTCCCTGCACGATCTCGTATTCACCGTTGCTGCAGGTCACCGGGAAGCTGGAGATGATCCCTCCGGGCACACCGTAGGAACCGTCTGACGGAATCGACATCGAAGTCCAGTCGCCGTCCGGGGTGCCGTTGACCCAGGTGTGTATGTGATCGATCGCGGCGTTGGCGGCCGATGCGGCGCTCGATGCGCCGCGTGCCTCGATGATCGCGGCACCGCGCTTGGCTACCCGGGGGATGAACTCATCCTTGATCCAGACCTCGTCATCGACCGTGTCCCAGGCGCTCTCACCGTTGACCCTGGCGTGGACCAGATCCGGGTACTGGGTCGAGGAGTGGTTGCCCCAGACCGTCATGTTGGTGATCGTCTCGACTCCGACCCCGAGCTTGCTCGAAAGCTGGGCTATCGCCCGGTTGTGATCGAGCCGGGTCATCGCGGTGAAGCGCTCCATCGGCACGTCCGGGGCCGCGGACGCCGCGATCAGCGCGTTCGTGTTGGCCGGGTTGCCGACCACCAGGACCCTGACGTCATCGGCGGCGCCGGCGTTGATCGCCTCGCCCTGGGGCTTGAAGATGCCACCGTTCGCCTCGAGCAAGTCACCGCGCTCCATGCCCGGCCCGCGCGGGCGGGCACCGACCAGCAGCGCGACGTTGACTCCCTCGAAAGCCTGTTTCGGGTCGTCGGAGATGCTGATCCCCTGCAGCAGCGGAAAGGCGCCGTCGTCCAGTTCCATCGCGGTACCCTCGGCCGCCCGGACCGCCGGAGGGATCTCGAGCAGGCTGAGGTGGACCTTGGTGTCGGGGCCGAGCAGTTGACCGGAAGCGATCCGGAAGAGCAGGGCATAGCCGATCTGGCCGGCGGCGCCGGTAACGGTGACTTTTACTGGGGAACTCATCTCTTATCTCCTTGGTCTTTCTGCGGTGGCGATCAGGCCATCGCCTGCTGAAGGTTTTCGTCGATTGAAGCCAGGAACTCCTGGGTGGTCTGGTACTCCTGTTCCGGTCCGATAAGCAGGGCCAGGTCCTTGGTCATCTTGCCGCTCTCGACCGTTTCCACACACACCCGCTCAAGCGTTTCGGCGAATCTGGTCACTTCGGGAGTCTCGTCCATCCTCCCCCGCGCGGCGAGCCCCCGGGTCCAGGCGAAAATGGAGGCGATCGGGTTGGTCGAGGTCGGGTTGCCCTTCTGATGTTCCCGGTAGTGGCGGGTCACCGTGCCGTGCGCGGCCTCGGCCTCGACCGTCTTTCCGTCGGGGCTCATCAGGACCGAGGTCATCAGGCCGAGCGAGCCGAAGCCCTGGGCGACGGTGTCCGACTGGACGTCGCCGTCGTAGTTCTTGCACGCCCAGACGTAGCCTCCCTCCCACTTCATCGCGGCGGCGACCATGTCGTCGATCAGGCGGTGCTCGTAGGTGATCCCGGCGGCCTCGAACTGATCCTTGAATTCAGACTGGTAGATCTCCTCGAATATGTCTTTGAACCGGCCGTCGTACTTCTTCATGATCGTGTTCTTGGTCGACATGTAGACCGGGTATTCGCGTTCGAGGCCATAACGCATCGAAGCGCGCGCGAAGTCGCGGATCGAGTCGTCGAGGTTGTACATGCCCATCGCAACACCGCCGCCGGGGAAGTCATATATCTCGAGCTCGATCGGCTCCGAGCCGTCTTTGGGGGTGTAGGTCATGGTCAGCTCGCCGGGACCGGGAATGACCAGGTCGGTGGCCCGGTACTGGTCGCCGAAGGCATGACGGCCGATCACGATCGGCTTGGTCCAGCCCGGCACCAGCCTGGGCACGTTGGAGATCACGATCGGCTCACGGAAGATGACCCCGCCCAGGATGTTTCGGATCGTCCCGTTCGGCGAGCGGTACATCTCCTTCAGGCCGAACTCCTCGACCCGGGCCTCGTCGGGGGTGATCGTGGCGCACTTGACTCCGACCCCGTGTTCCTTGATCGCGTGGGCGGCGTCTACGGTTATCTGGTCGTCAGTCTCATGGCGGCTCATGATGCCGAGGTCGTAGTACATGAGCTCGACGTCCAGGTGGGGGAGGATCAGCTGGTCCTTGATGAACGACCAGATGATCCTGGTCATCTCATCGCCGTCAAGCTCGACTACCGGATTGGCGACTTCTATCTTCGGCACGGCTGATGTCCCCTTCGCTGATTTGACTTGCTGGTTCGCTTACCGCGAAGCCCGATGCTATAGACCGGCCGGTGATCTGGCCTGTGCGATCATCTGATCAATGACCGCGACCCACGATGTGTTCAATCAGTCAACGGCGCTGGACGATGTGAACCTGTTCGAGATCGACCTCCCCCTGCAGGAGGCGTTGAACCGGGAGGGCGGTGAGTGGGCCCGTGACCGGGTCGCGACGCTGGGCGAGATCTGCGGGTCGGCCGAAGTGCAGCGCTGGGGCCGCGAGGCGAACGAGTTCCCGCCCCGACTGAAGACCCACGACAGGTTCGGACACCGGATCGACGAAGTCGAATTTCATCCGGCCTGGCATCAACTGATGGACCTGGCGGTCTCCCATGACATCCACGGACTCCCCTGGCGTCAGCCGGAATCCGGCGCCAACGTCGCCCGGGCAGCCCTGTTCACCCAGCTCAGCCAGGCCGAGGCCGGGGTCGGCTGCCCGATCTCGATGACCTTCTCGGTGATCCCGGCGCTCAGGGCCCAGCCCGACGTCGCCGCCGAATGGGAGCCGCGCTTTCTCTCGCTCGAATACGACGGCGAACTGCGGCCGGCACCGAAAAAGCCCGGCGCCCTGGCCGGGATGGCGATGACCGAGAAGCAGGGCGGCTCCGACGTCCGGGCCAACACCACGCGGGCGGTTCCACTCAACGGCGGTGGGCCCGGAGCCGAGTACGAGATAACCGGCCACAAATGGTTCTGCTCGGCCCCCATGTGCGATGCCTTCCTGGTCCTCGCTCAGGCCCCCGCCGGGATCACCTGCTTTCTGATGCCCCGCTTCACGCCCGACGGCGAGCGCAACCGCTTTCACATACAGCGGCTGAAAGAGAAGCTCGGAAACCGCTCGAACGCCTCTTCCGAGATCGAGTTCCGCGGGGCCTGGGCCCGCATGGTCGGCGAGGAGGGGCACGGCGTCCAGACGATCATCGAGATGGTCGGACACACCCGGCTCGACTGCGCGATCGGATCGAGCTCCGGAATGCGCGAAGGCGTCGCCCAGGCCATTCACCACGCCGGCAACCGCTCGGCCTTCGGCAGGCGGCTGGTCGAGCAGCCGCTGATGAAGAACGTGCTCGCCGACCTCAGCCTCGAGTCCGAGGCGGCGACCGCTTCGATGATGCGGCTGGCCCGGATCTACGACGACGCGGCCGCCGGGGATGAGCCGTCCCTGCTGCTCAAGCGGATCGCCACTCCGGTGCTCAAGTACTGGATCTGCAAACGGGCCCCGGCGCACGCGGTCGAGTCGCTGGAATGCCTCGGCGGCAACGGCTATGCCGAGGAGTCGGGAATGCCGAGGCTGGTCCGGGAAAGCCCGCTGATGTCGATCTGGGAAGGCTCCGGCAACGTGCAGTGCCTCGACGCGCTGCGGGCGATGGTCAAGAGCCCCGACTCGACCGACGCGCTGTTCGACGAGATCGGTGAAGCTTCCGGAAGCGACGCACGGCTGGACGCGTTCACGGCGCGGGTCCGTGACGAGCTGACCAGCTCGCCCGAGACCCTGGAGGTCCGGGCGCGCCGGGTGATCGAGGGCCTCGCACTCGCCTTCCAGGGCTCACTGCTGGTCCGCCACGGCGACCCGGCGGTCGCCGACGCCTTCTGCTCTTCCCGCCTCGACGGCGATTGGGGCGGGGCCTTCGGCACCCTTCCCGACGGCGTCGATTTCGACCCGATCATCGCCCGCAGCACGCCGTCGTCATAGGCGGCGGCCAGCTTCAGAGCCTCGTCGATGCGCTCCAGGGGGAACTCGTGGGTGGCCAGTGACTTGACGTCCACCAGTCCGCTCTCCACCAGGCGGATGGCGCGGGGGTAGGTGTGCTTCATCCGCCTGACCATCACGATTGTCAGACCCTTCCGCCGGGCGACGGAAGAGTTAAACGACGTCCGGTCGTCGGATGGGATGCCGGTCAGGACGACCCGCCCACCGGGTTTGGTGGTGGCGATGGCGGTCTCCACAGCGTCGTTCTGATCGCCAGCCTCAAAAACCACATCGACCCCTTTCCCGCCGGTGAACTTCATGATCTCGTCGACGTTGTCCGTGCAGCGTGGAAAGTGGTCTATCGTGTCCACGCCCAAGGCCTCGATATTGTTCATGTAATCGGCCGTCATTTCGGCGGCCAGCTCCGCCATCGACATCCGCCGCTGCGTCGAC
>JBGUDX010000136.1:0-4604 GCA_041821645.1 Acidobacteriota bacterium | reverse complement strand
CGCCTCTGGACGATGCGACAGTACGCAGGTTTCGGCGACGCCGAAGCAACGAACCTGCGGTTCCGGACGCTGCTGGATGCCGGCCAAACAGGTCTTTCTGTGGCCTTCGACCTGCCGACCCATCGCGGCTACGACTCGGACCATCCCCGCGTGACCGGCGATGTCGGCATGGCGGGTGTCGCCATCGTTTCCATCTACGACATGCGCACCCTGTTCGACGGCATCCCGCTGGAAGAGATGAGCGTCTCGATGACCATGAACGGCGCCGTGCTGCCGGTGCTCTCGCTGTTCATCGTCGCCGGGGAGGAGCAGGGCGTGCCGCACGACCAGATGACCGGCACGATCCAGAACGACATCCTCAAAGAGTTCATGGTGCGCAACACCTACATCTACCCGCCGAAACCGTCGATGCGGATCGTCTCCGACATCATCGCCTACACCTCGGAGGAGATGCCGCGCTTCAACTCGATCTCGATCTCCGGCTACCACATGCAGGAGGCCGGGGCGAGCGCCGACCTCGAGCTGGGTTACACCCTGTCCGACGGGGTCGAGTACGTGAAGGCCAGCCTCGACGCCGGCCTCGACATCGACTTCTTCGCCCCGCGCCTCTCGTTCTTCTGGGCGATCGGGATGAACTTCTTCATGGAGGTCGCCAAAATGCGGGCCGGCCGGCTGCTCTGGGCCGGGTTGATGAAGCAGTTCAACCCGAAGAACCCCAAATCGATGTCGCTCAGGACCCACTGCCAGACCTCGGGCTGGAGCCTGGCCGCCCAGGACGCCTACAACAACGTGGTCCGGACCTGCGTCGAGGCGATGGCCGCGACCCAGGGCCACACCCAGTCGCTGCACACCAACGCCCTGGACGAGGCGCTCGGGCTGCCGTCGGACTTCTCGGCCCGGATCGCCCGCCAGACCCAGCTCTTCCTGCAGCAGGAGTCGGGCACCTCCCGCACGATCGATCCCTGGGCCGGCAGCTACTACGTCGAGCACCTGACCGACCAGCTCGCCCGCAAGGCGCTGGCCCACATGAAAGAGATCGAGGAGGCCGGCGGCATGACCGAGGCGATCGCCAAGGGAATCCCCAAGCTGCGGATCGAGGAGTCGGCCGCCCGGACCCAGGCCCGGATCGATTCCGGCCAGCAGACCGTGGTCGGGGTCAACTCCTACCGGCCCGAGAAGGACGTCATGGTCGACGTGCTGAGGATCGACAACAACGAAGTCCGGGCCGCCCAGCTGGCCAAGCTCGAACGGCTGAAGGCCGAGCGTGACGAGGGGGCCGTCCAGGCGGCGCTCGAACAGCTGACCAATGCGGCGGCCTCGGGCGAAGGAAACCTGCTCGAGCTCGGCGTGAACGCGGCCCGCGCTCATGCAACCGTCGGAGAAATCAGCCTCGCCCTGGAAAAGGAGTACGGTCGCCATGCGGCTGAGATCAAGTCGATTGCGGGCGTCTACCAGCAGGAGGTCGGAGTGAGTTCGGATTCCTTCTCCAAGACGAAGGATCTGGTCAAAGAGTTCGAGCGGGCCGAGGGCCGCAGGCCCCGGATCCTGGTCGCCAAGATGGGCCAGGACGGCCATGACCGCGGCCAGAAGGTGATCGCCACCGCGTTCGCCGACCTCGGCTTCGACGTTGACATCGGCCCGCTGTTCCAGACCCCGGAAGAGGTCGCCCGCCAGGCGGTCGAGGCCGACGTTCATGCGGTCGGGGTGAGCACGCTCGCGGCCGGCCACATGACCCTGGTACCGGCGCTGCGCAAGGCGCTTGACGACGAGGACAGTGAGGACATCGCGATCGTCGCCGGTGGGGTTATCCCGCCGGTGGACTTCGAGCCGCTCAAGGAGGCCGGGGCCGACCTGATCTTCCCGCCGGGAACGGTGATCGGCGAGGCGGCCGGTGACCTGCTCACCCTGCTGTTCGAGCGGCACGGCATCGACACCCAGACCGCTGCCGGCTGATCGGGGACCGGTGTCCGAGCGCGCTTCGGTCGAAGAGCTGAAAGAGGGCGTGGTAGCGGGTGACCGGGCCGCGCTCTCGCGGGCGATCACCCTGGCCGAGAGCCGCCGGGCCGACGACCAGGAGGCCGCCCAGGAACTGATCGCCGACCTGCTGCCCCACACCGGCAAGGCCCGGCGGGTCGGCATCACCGGGGTTCCGGGGGTGGGCAAGTCGACCACCATCGAGGCGCTCGGCATGTACCTCATCGAGCAGGGGCACCGCGTCGCCGTGCTGGCCGTGGACCCTTCGTCAACCCGTACCGGCGGTTCGATCCTCGGCGACAAGACCCGGATGCACGGGCTCAGCACACACGAGGACGCCTACATCCGGCCTACCCCGTCGGCCGGCGTGCTCGGCGGCATCGGCCGCAGGACCCGGGAGGCGATGCTGCTCTGCGAGGCGGCCGGATTCGACGTGGTCCTGGTCGAGTCGGTCGGGGTCGGCCAATCCGAGGCCGAACTGGCCGAACTGGTCGACTGCCTCTGCCTGCTGCTGGTGCCGGGAGCCGGCGACGAGCTCCAGGGGATTAAGCGCGGGATCATGGAACTGGCCGACCTGGTCGTGGTCAACAAGGCCGACGGTGACCGGATCCCGGCAGCCAAGCGGGCCCGCGGTGACTACCGCCACGCCCTGCGCATGCTGCCCCCTTCGACCGAGGGGTGGGAGACCCCGGTGCTGATCGCCAGCGCGGCCGAGGGCACCGGCCTGGCCGAGATCTGGGAGGCGATCGAGGCACACCGCAAGCTGCTCGAGCAGAGCGGCCAGCTGACCGAGCGCCGCCTGCGCCAGCGCCAGCGCTGGCTTGAGTCGATGATCGAGGAGGCGGCGCTGGCCGCCTTCCACGCCAGGGAAGGTGTGACCGAAGCGATCGCCGCCGCCGAAAAGCAGGTCGCCGAAAAGAACCTGACCGTGCCACAGGCGACCGAAGAGGTGATCCGGGCGGCCGGGCTCGAGCCGCCGCCCCCGGACGAAGACCGGCCCGACGGCAACTGAATCGCCCCATCGGCACAAGATTGCAGGACCGCACGAAACCACCCCGCCGGGGCGAGTCCTCGTGAATCCGGTCGGAAGCACCAGAGCGGGGCCGAACCACCTGAGCGAGGGGCCGAACCACAGGAGCGTGGGGCCAAAACGCCCGAATGGGTCGAATCCAGGATTCCGGGTCCGAAAAGCTCACTATTTGCGGAAAATCAGCCCCGGAATCAAGAATGCCGAAGGCTGAGTGATACCGAAGGCTGAGTGCGTCAGTGGGCCTTGACTCCAGCAGTCCTTGACGTCGATTATGTAGTGGGTATAATCCCCACTACATGTATGTCGTGGCCCGCAAGAACGGAACCTGGGAAGCGAGGGAATCTTCGAGGACTGCCGACGGTCCCCGCAGCCGGACCCTGGCCGGCTTCAGGAAGCTCGACCGGGAAACGATCGACCTGATTCGGGACCGCGCTTCCGGAACGGTCGATGAAGAAGAGCTGCGGCAGATCGCGGCCCGGGCCGGAGCCCCGGTCGAGCCTGCGCCGGCCGATCGGGCCGGAAGTGCGCTGCTTCGGAGCCTCGCCCGCGGTGTACGGCCTCGAGCCGCAATTTCAAACCTGGTGGCGGAGTCCCTGGGTGCCGGGGGCGAGCCGACCAGCGATGCGGCCAAGTCGATGGCCGGATGGATCGGGGCGTCTCAGCGCGAACGCTCGGATGCCCTGATCGATCTCCTCCTCCTTGCAGATCACCTGCCCGCCGGTTCCCGGCCCGGGTCCACGCCCGGGTTTCCCCGAATCAGGTCGGCCTGATCATGGGAGAGCCTTCACTTCCCGAGAAAGTTGTGGCTCTTGATCTGGAGCTTTCGAAGAGCGGGATCGCCCACGCCTTCGGAGGGGCGATCGCCCTGGCCTACTACGCCGAACCACGGGCCACGATCGACATCGACATCAACCTGTTCGCCGGCCCCTCGGAGTACGAGTCGGTGATGGAGGTGCTCGGTGGGCTCGGGATCGAGGGTAGGTCCGACCCCGGCGAGGTGAAGACGGCCGGCCAGACCCGGGCCGACTGGGGCAGGAATCCGGTCGATCTGTTCTTCGCCTACGACCCGTTTCACCAGGCCATGCGTGGATCGGTCAGGACGGTCGAGTTCGGTGATACGAGCATCCCGATCCTTGCCCCGGAGCACCTGCTGGTCTGCAAGGCGGCATTTGACCGGCCCAAGGACTGGATCGACATCGAACAGATACTGGTCGGTTCCGACCTGATCGATGAAGACGAGACCGCGCGATGGCTGGCATTGCTTCTCGGCGCAGAAGACGAGCGCGTGGCCCGCGTCAGCGATCTCTGGAAGAAGTACCGATAGCGTCCTGGCAGCCGATCCGCAGGTAGGCGAAACCAACCGGACCAACGAGAGTTAGCCATGTCTAAACTCTGATTTACTGTAGGCATGAAATCTTCCGGGCGACCGCCCAGGAAATCGCTGACCAGGCGCTCGCTGCTGCGCCGGTTCGGGCTGACCGCCGCTGCAGGGGCCGGTGCCGGATCGCTGCTCCGGGCAAATCCCGCGCTGGCCGAGTTGACGGCCGAACACGCCGCGCACGGGTCCGACGCGGCCGTGGCAGAGGCAAATGGTGCCCCT
>JBGUDX010000135.1:0-4724 GCA_041821645.1 Acidobacteriota bacterium | reverse complement strand
AGCGGTTCCGGGACCACCGAGAACATCGCCGACGGCATCCGCTGGGCCGCCGACCACGGCGCCCGGGTGATCAGCATGTCACTCAATTTCCGCTGTGGCGAATCGATCCCGCCGATCGAGGACGCGCTCGAGTACGCCCACTCCCAGGGCGTCACCCTGGTCGGTTCGACCGGCAACCGCTCGGCCCAGTCCTGCCCTTCGCTGCCGGCGACCGCCCCCCAGGTGATCGGGGTCGGCGGCTCGAACGAATCGGGATGTGTGGCCGGGTACTCGTTCATCAGCCCGGCGGTCGACCTCGTGGCGCCGGGCGGCGGTGCCTCACACGTGAACCGTGACTGTCCCTACACGTCCCGCGACCGGCCGATCCTCCAGGTCAGCATGATCGGGAGGGATCCGGCCCGGTTCGGGATCAGCTCGGGCTGGAGAGGCACCTCGATGGCCGCCGCCCACGTGGCCGGGGCGTCTGCGGCCGTTCTGGCCAGCGACGCGATCGGCCCGAAGAAGGGTCCGGCCCAGGTGAAGCAGAGGCTGTTCGGAACGGCCCGGCTGCCGGACTTCGCCTCCGGGCAAGACCCGAGCGGCTTCGGGGCGGGCATCATCAATCTCGGCCGGGCGACCAACCCGGACGTCGCCGTTCCCTGATTCGACAGCCCGGTATCCGGCCAAGTACCTGGCCCAGTACCTGGCCCGGTCTCTGCTCAGGTGGTGCGGGCGATGAAGACGTTGCAGCCGGCGTGGTGGGAGACCTTGTTCGGAACCGAGCCGAGCAGGAAACGGCGGGCTCCGGTCATGCCCTTGTTGCCGACCACGATCAGATCCGCGTCTGTCTCTTCGGCCACCTGGAGGATCGCGTCGGCCGGGTCACCGTCACGCGGATGGGCCTTGGCTTCGACACCGAAGCCGGCCGCAATGTCCAGGGCACCGGCGAGTGCGACGTTCACGTCCTCGCGCGGGCCGAACTCGTGCGCGACGTCGGCCGGGGCCGCGCCGCGCTCGCCCTCCGAGCGATGGCTCGATACCGGCTCGTAGGCGGACACGACATCGAGCGCCGCCCCGCTTGCCTCGGCAAGGCCTGCCGCCTGGCGGACCGCCTCCCGGGCCGAATCTGATCCGTCAGTTCCAACGACAATGCGGTCAAACAGCGCCATTCAGGTCACATCCCCTTCGTTGTAGTCCGGTAGCCGCTCAATCCTAGCGCGAGCAAGCGGACCCCGGCGCCGGACAGACCCCTGCCACGGCCGGGGCCCTATCTGGGAAACTGTGACTGCGGCAGCCCCTGAAAGCCGATTCCGAGCACCTCATCAGGTGTTGTCGCGAGACGATATGAACCGATCGCCACCGAGGCGATCAGAAATATGCAGATAATGATCATCAGAAATCTCCAGCTGGCCGGCATCACTGGCAGCGTAGAAGAACGAACAGAGAATTGACCGCTGAGAACTCAGAGCCGTCCGGGTTCACCGACCCGGAAAAGCGCCCCGACCCCGATCTGCTGCCGAAAAAGTTCGAGCAGGTGGCCGACGGGGTGTATCTGCTGCGGGGTGACATCAGGGGAGGGATGAACATCTACTTCCTGATCGGCCCGGACGGCGAAGTCGTGCAATTCGACGCCGGCACCCGGTTCATGCTCAAGAACAACCGCCGGGTGGCAGAAGCGTTCGGAGGGATCGACAGGGTGGTCCTCGGTCACGCCCATGCCGATCACCGCGGGACCGCCCCGCGGCTCGGGCCGCCGGTGTACTGCCACCCGGACGAGGTCGCCGACGCCGAGTCGGAAGCCGCGGTCAATTCCTACATGAACATCTCCGAGCTCAAGTACCTCAAACCGAGACTGCTCTTTCCCACATTGATGAGGTTGTGGAACGACGGCCCGGTCAAGGTCGCCGGCACCGTCGAGGAGGGCGACGAGGTCGCTGGCTTCAGGGTGATCCACTTCCCCGGCCACGCCCCCGGCCTGATCGGCCTCTGGCGCGAGTCGGACCGGGTCGCCCTGGTCAGCGACACGATCTACCTCGTGGACTCGACCAAGCTCAAACCCCTGCCCGAAGGCGAGGCAAGCGTGCCCCACCCGGCCTGGGCATGGGACCACCAGCAGGCCAAGGAATCAGTGCGCAAGCTGGCCGCGCTCAAACCGGAAACGGTCCTCACCGGCCACGGAGAGCCGCTGAAGGGCAGCGACCTGACGGCGACCCTGCTCGACGCGGCCGACCGCTACTAGGGAGTCCCCGACCTCGAGGGGGCTGCCCGAACCGAAATGCTCAGCACCTACCTGACCCTGGTGATCATCGTCGCGGGCTCGCTCCTGGTCGGCAGAGCGGCCATGGTCGTCACCGGAAGCAGAAAATGGTCGGGCCTCGAGCCGGCTGTCGGATTTGCGGCGATCATGGCAGTAGAGGGGCTGCTCGCCCGGGTGCCGGGGACGCGGGGCGCCCTGATCATCGGCCTGGCCGTACTGGTCCTGGCCTCGCTCTGGGTGCTGCGTCTCCCGCGCCGGTCCGACCTGCCGCCGTCCGGCTGGTTCTGGGTCGCGGCACTGGTCGCCGTGATCGTCACGACGATCCCGTTCGCCGTGTCCGGTCACTGGGGGCTGCTGGGCATGGGCTACAACAACGACCTCGGCCTCCATCTGGCCTGGGCCGAATGGCTTCGCTCGGGCTTCGGCACGGAGCCGAGCGGCGGATATCCGCTCGGGCCGCACGGCCTTGCCGCGTCGCTCTCATTCCTGCCCGGTCTGAACCTGGGGCAGGTATTCATCGGACAGATAATGGCGATCGCCGTGGTGGGCGTGATGACCGCCTGGGAGGCGGTCGACCGCCTCCCGTCCGGCCGCAGACTGCTTGCCGCGCTGCTCGCCGGACTGCCGTACCTGATGGTCGCCTACTTCGCCCAGGCCGCGTTCAAGGAACTGGCCGCCGCGATCTTTCTGCTCGCCTTCACGATCGGACTCGCCCGCATCTCGCCGCTCCCGGAAGGGCGGAGGGCCCGGGTCCTCGCTCTGGCGCCGCTGGCGATCCTGTTGCTCGGGATCATCTTCACCTACAGCTTCCCCGGCCTCGCCTGGCCGGCGGCCGTCGCCCTGGTCTGGGCCCTGGCCAACCCGGACGTACGACGGCGGCTGCGCCCCGGAGCGATCTGGAAGCAGATCGGCCGGCCGGTCATCGCCGCCGCACTGCTGATCGGCCTCGGCCTGCTCGCGGTTCTCGCCTTCTCGGGGCCGTTCGGGTTCGGGGACGCCTTCTCCGAAGTCGCCACCAGCGATGCGTTCGGGCCGGTCTCGGCCGCGGAGGGGCTGGGAGTCTGGCTGACCCCTGACTACCGACTCGACGGCACCTACGACACCCCGCTTCCCGGTCTGATGGCGGCGATCGGTCTGCTGGCGCTGGTGGCGGCGCTCTACTGGTGGTCGAAACAGCCGAAGTCGATCTACCCGCTGGCCTTTCTGGCCTGCCTCGGCCTCTACCTGGTCTCGCTCCCCTGGGTCGGCGACTACTCGCTGGCCAAGGCCCTGGTCATCTCGGCGCCGATAGTGATGGTCGTGATCCTGACCGCGCTGCTGAGCGGCCCTGCCCGGGGGCGGAACGCTGACCCGGGCCGGACATCAGGCGGCGGCCTGCTCCGGGTCGCCTGGGTCGCGCTCGCTTCGGTCTTCATCGTCATGGCCGCCGCCTCCAGCTTCCTGGTCCTGCGGGACGCTTCGGTCTCGCCGCCCGGCAATGCGGCCGAGCTCAATTCGTTCCTGCGCTACACCGACGGCGGGACGGTGCTCTACATGGACCAGGACCGGTTCGCCCCCTATTACCTTGCGGGAGCCGACGTGAGCGTCCCGCTGAGCGAGTTCCCCGACGAGAACGTGACCGAGAACCGGAAGAAACCGTTTCAGGGGGACAACGGCAAGAACTCGATCGATTTCGACTCGTTCGACATGGAGACCCTGCAGAAACACGACTTCGTGGTCACGACCGCGGCCGGGTGGACCAGCATGCCGCCGCCGTTCTACACCGAAGTGGCCAGGACCAACAACTACATCCTGTGGAGACGGACCGGACCCGCATTCGGCCGGCCGATCATGCGCGAGAACACGATGCCGGCCAAGCTGGTGGAATGCGAGAACGAGGGCGGCCGCTACTTCTCGTCGCTGAAGGGAACCGCGACCCTGCTGCCCGATGCGGCGGTCGGGCTGCGCTCGGACTGGTCCCCCGACCCGGACCTCAAGCCGGGCCAGAGCGCAACCCTGAGCCTGGAACTCGAACCCGGCCAGTACCGGATCTCAATCCAGTACTACAGCCCCGATGGCTTCAGGCTCAGCGCACCCGGCTACAGCCGAAGCTTTCCGGCGGCGATCGACGGTCAGCGGCTGGCCAACATCGATACCGGCAGCAGCGGCATGTTCTGGCCCGGCGGCCTGATCGAGATCGATCGGACGGGGGCGGTCGAGTTCATGGCAGAGGCCACGGAGCCTTCGACCCTGCAGAGGCTGACCGGATATTCGCGCCTGACCAAACTGGGCCGGATCGTGCTCTCGCGCAACAGCAACCGCAGCCGCGTCCCGATGAGCAGGATCTGTGACCGGTGGGTCGATTTCTTCCGCCGGGCCGAACCGCTCAACCCGGCCCCGGACGGAGGGGCCGGCGGTGGGAATGCGGGCCAGGGCGGCCAGTCCGGCTGAGGCACCCGGCCCTCCGACCGGGCGGGTCAGGCAGGAATCAGGGCGATGATCGTCGACC
>JBGUDX010000134.1:0-4777 GCA_041821645.1 Acidobacteriota bacterium | reverse complement strand
GTGCGACAGGACAAGGCGAGTCGGTAACGGAATCCGGGCAATCCGGTGACGGAGGCCTCACCGGCCCCGCCGCGCCACCGGGAGATCGCGTCCCCCAAGTCCGTCCCGATGCCCGCCCGGGCGGATAACCTCACCCGATGCGAGTTCTGGTGGTGATGAACTTCGGCCCCGACCCGGAGACCCCGCAGCGGGGCCGCTGGGTGGTCGATCAGGTTGAGGCGTTGAAACGGGAGGGCCTCGAGGTCGAGCTGTTCACTTTCCAGCCGGGAAGGAGCAACTACCTGCCGGCGACCCGCGCGATCAGGCGGCGCCTGGGCTCGGAGCACTTCGACCTGGTTCATGCCCACTACGGGCTGGCGGGCTGGTGCGCGTTGATGGCCGGGGCGAAGCCCCTGATCGTCACCTTCCACGGAACCGACGTCCGCCACCGGATCGTCGGCCCGCTGTCGCGAAGCCTGTCGCGGCGGATCGCCCTCACCGCGGGGGCATCGCGTTCCCTGTTCCGGAGCGAATCGGGCCGCCCGGGCCTGTCTCTGATGCCGGGCCGCAACGCCGTTCTGCCCTGCGGTGCCGATCTTTCCCGGTTCGAACCGCTCGATCGGAGCGATGCGCGAAAGAGGCTTGGCCTCGACCCGCTGTCTCCCTGCCTCTTTTTCCCGGCGGATCCCGGCCGTCCCGAAAAGCGGATCGACCGGGCCCGCGAGGTCGCCGACCGCGCCGGGGCGACCCTGCTCACCGGAGGAGGGATCGATCCCGAGGAGATGGCCCTCTGGATCAACGCCGCCAACGCGGTGCTGGTCACCTCGGACTACGAGGGCTTCGGGCTCGCCTGCCTCGAGTCGCTGGCCTGCGACGTTCCGGTGATCTCGACGCCGGTCGGCATCGCGCCTCACATCCTCAGCGGGCTCGGCAATTCGCTGTGTGCCGAGTTCGAGCCGGAGCGCTGGTCGGACTTCGCCACCCGGCTGCTCGTCGATCGCGATCCGCGGACTGCCGGGCGAGCCCGGTCCGAAAGCCTCTCGGCCCGCCGCATGGCCGATCGGGTCGCCCTTGCCTACGGCGAAGTCCTCGAACGCGAACAGGGGTGAACCGTGTCGGCTGCCGAGTTCAGTAATGATGGGGGCAGCAGATGAGGAAGGGAGCTCTGAAGAAGAAGCAGAGGCAGCTCGAAGAGCTATTGCTCGACCGTCGCGAGGCGCTCGGCGAGTTGGTCCTCGGGATGTACGTCCAGAGCTCCTGGGACGACAGCCTGATGGCCCGCGGGTCGGCCGAGGTCGCGGAAGTAGACGACGAGCTGAAGCAGGTGGCGGCCGAACTGGCCGGCGGCGGCACACCGGCGCAGGCCGAGTCCGAAACAGGCGAGCACACCGGCGAGCACCTCTCCCCGGAGACGGGAGAACACACCGGCGAGCACGACTTCCCCGAGACCGGTGAGTACACCGGAGAACACACGGTCGAGCACGAATACCCGGCAACCGGCGAGCACACCGGCGAACACGATCAACCGGAGACTCCCGAACCGGCGGCGCAGCCCGAAGAAGGAACGGCTGAAGGCGGCGGCGCAGCCGCAGCCGCGGCGGCCACTGCGGCCAGTTCCGCTTCACCGCCGACCGCCGCGCCCACATCCACACCGGAGTCCGGGCAGCCTCCACCCACAGCTGCACCGACCCCTTCCGCAACCGCACCGACCCCTTCGGCCACGGCGCCCACCGCTCCCCCTGCCAAGCCGACTCCATCGACGACACCGCCTTCAACCCCCACCCCCGCCTCCAGCGGGGCCGGGCCCGTGGCCGCCAAGGCCGAACCGGCCGGGGCCGCTCGCCCCGCACCGACGGGAACCGGGCCCGGAGCGCCCGGCGGCGAGCCCGAGAAGGCCGGGACCACCGGGACAGAGAATCCGCTGGACCTCCTGGCCGCGGACGTCGAGAAGAAGGAGCGCCGGGCCAGGACCTCCGCCGACTCCGCCAGAGCTTCACTGAAGGCCGATTCACAGACCGAGCTCGGAGCGGTGATGCGAGAGGTCGAGAGCGATCGAACGCAGCTGAAAACAGCTCTCGAGACGGCGGCCACCAGCATCGCGGCATCGGAAAAGAGGGCCACCGAGGCCGAGCAGACCTCGAAGAAGAAGGTGGCCGAAGCCGAGGCCAGGCTAGCCAGCGAGGTAGCCGCAAACCGCGAGGCAGCATCTGAATGGGTTCGAGGCCAGGCAGGCGAAATCGAGGCCGATGCCGCCCTGGCGGCTGAGCTGGCCGCCGGTGAGCAGGCGGGCGAGACCTCGCCCCCGCCGCCACCCGGATCCGGCGGCGCCGATGCTGCGGGAGGACCTTCGGCGGGCACCGCCTCACCCGAACTGACTGCCCGCATCACCACCCTCGAAGCTGAACTGGTGGCCGAGAAGGCGGCCAAGACCGAAGCCCTGACCAAGGCCGAAGCCCGGCTCAAGTCGATCGAGACCAGCGCCAAGGAGGCCGAGCAGCGGATGTCTGCCGCCGAGCAGGCCGCAGCCGAGGCAAAGCGGGCAGAAGCGACCGGTCCCTCGGAAGCCGAGACCAGGGAAGCCGCGGTCAGCTGGCTGCGTGGTCAGATCGCCGCGCTCCGGCAGGAACTCGGCAAGAGCGGATCGGGCAACCCCGGGGAAGGCTCCTGATGGGCATCTTCGGACGGGGAAAGACGAGCGGTCGCGAACGCAAGGCGATGAAAAAACACCTCGGTGAGCTCGACGCGCTCCGTCGCAAGAACCTCGGTGAACTCGGCTCGATGACCGTCGAAATGGCCGGCAAGTCGAGATTTGACCGCCGCCTGCTCTCGGAGAAGGCGGCCGAAGTGGTCTCGATCGACCGCGAAGCCGATCTGGTCGCAAGGGGCATCGAGGAAGGTCTGTCACTGGAGGAGCTGGAAGAGCTGGCCCGCCAGGGAGACGGTTCCGCCCCGGCATCCGGCAAGTAGTGGGCCGCGATCCGGCAGAGCCCTCGGAAGGGCGCTTCGACCTCGCCGTGGTCGGCGCCGGGGCCGCGGGGCTCTGGGCGGCCCTCTGCGCCGCCGAGGCCGGTGGCTCGGTCTGCCTGGTATCGCGCAAACCGCTCGCCGAGAGCGCCAGCTTCCATGCCCAGGGCGGTCTCGCCGCCGCTCTGGATCCCTCCGATTCTCCCGAGCTGCACGCGGCCGACACGATCGAAGCCGGCCGCGACCTCTGCCGGATTCCGGCGGTCGAAGTTCTCACCGAAGAAGCGCCGGGGATCGTCCGCGACCTGATCCGGAGGGGAATGGAGTTCGACCGCGACTCTGACGGGCGCCTTTCGCTGGCCCTCGAGGGCGGCCACTCGAAGCGGCGCATAATCCACGCCGGGGGGAGCCGGACCGGAAGGGAGATCACCGGGACCCTGGCCCGCATGGTCGCCGACCAGGACAGAATCGAAGTCCGGGAAGAGACTTCGGCGACGGCTCTCTGGAGCGACGGCCGGCGTTGCCACGGACTGATCACCGACCGCGGCTCGATCGCCAGCGGGGCGACCCTGCTGGCCAGCGGAGGAGCGGCCGCCCTCTGGCGCCGCACTTCCAACCCCTGGGGAGCGATCGGGGCCGGGCCGGTACTGGCGAATGCCGCCGGGGCGGAACTGGCCGATCTCGAGTTCTGCCAGTTCCACCCCACCTGTGTCTCGGCACCGGGCAAGGCAATAGACGGAGCCCTGATCACCGAGGCGATCCGGGGCGAGGGGGCGACCCTGCTCGACGAATCGGGCGAGCGTTTCACCGACGAACTCGCTCCCCGGGACGATGTCACCGCGGCAATCCTGGACCGGATCGAAAACCGTGAGGGCGGCGGGACGGGCCTGAATCTGACGATGGTTCCCCCCGAGAAGTTCCCGAGCGTCTTCTCGATGCTCGAAGATGCCGGCCTCGATCCGCTCGGTCAGCCGGTACCGGTCGCCCCGGGCGCCCACTACATGATGGGTGGCATCTCGGTCGACCTCGAGGGACGCACCACGCTACCCGGCCTCTACGCGGCAGGCGAATGCGCCTGCACCGGACTCCACGGGGCAAACCGGCTGGCCTCGAATTCGCTGACCGAATGCTTCGTATTCGGTCGTCGCGCCGCCCTGTGCGGGCTGGACGAAACACCGGCTCAACCGGGCGAGAAGCCCGATTGGCGCTTCGACCCGCCAACCGCTGCGACCCGGGAGGCGGTCTGGGAACTGGCCGGCCCGCTGCGGGACGGACCTGGGCTGGAAAAGCTCGTGAGCGACCCCTACCCGCTTGCCTCAGCGATCGGGAAGACTGCGCTGGCGCGGGAGGAATCCCGCGGCGGCCACCGCAGGACCGACTTCCGCCAGACCCGGCCCGATTACGACCAGCGGCACCTGATCTATCTGCCCGACGGCTCGATCGAGTCGCGCCGGTGGGAGTAGGCGGGACCGCCGGAATCCGTGATGAGGCAGGCTGACCCGATAGAGATCCGAATAGCGGCCGGGGCCCTGGCCTCGGTCTGCGAAGAGATGGGGGCGGTCCTGATCCGGTCGGCCCACTCGGCGAACATCAAGGAGCGCCGCGACTGCTCGGCCGCGGTCTTCGACCGCGAAGGCGTGATGGTCATGCAGGCCGAGCACATACCTGTGCACCTCGGCTCGATGCCGGCCTCGGTGAGGGCGGTCATCGACCATGATCACCGGCCGGAAGCGGCTGTTTGGCCTACGAACACCGAGCAGGTATCTAAGATTCTGGCATTGGCGAACGAGCACCGGATGCCCGTCGTGACCCGGGGTGCGGGAACAGCCCTCAC
>JBGUDX010000133.1:0-4804 GCA_041821645.1 Acidobacteriota bacterium | reverse complement strand
GGTGGCCGCCCCGGGCCGGGCCCGGGTCACCACGACCTTGAGGCCGGCGAGCGGGCGGTCCTCAAACCAGGCGAGCTGTTCCCGGCAGGAGACGACTTCACCGACCACGATCAGGGCCGGCGACTCGATCCCGGCCGCTGCCGCCAGTTCAGGTACCGATGCGAGGGTCCCGGTCACCACCCGCTGACGGGGCGTGGTTCCCCGCTCGATCACCGCTACCGGTTCTTCATCCGGCCGGCCTGCGTCGATCAGGGCAGCGGCGTTTTCGGCCAGCCGGCCTACACCCATATAGAAAGCAAGGGTTCCGGGAAATGCGGCCAGCGCGTCCCAGTCGAGCGCGGTCTCCGGCTTTTCCGGGTCCTCGTGGCCGGTGACGAAGGCGACTGCCGAGGCCGAACCCCGGTGGGTAGCCGGGATGCCGGCGTAGGCCGCGGCGGCGATGCCGGCGGTGACCCCGGGAACCACATCGAACCTGACTCCGGCCTCGGCCAGGGCCGACGCCTCCTCGCTGCCCCGGCCGAACAGAAACGGGTCTCCTCCTTTCAGGCGGACCACCCGGAGACCCTCACGGCCACTGTTCACCAGTCGCTCGTTGATCTCCGTCTGGCTCATCCCCGACACACCCGGCTGCTTGCCGACGTAGACCAGCTCGGCATCGGCACGGGCACCGTCCAGAGCCCCCGCCGGGATCAGCCGGTCGTAATAGATGATGTCGGCCGCGGCGATCAGCTCGACCGCACGCGCGGTCATCAGCCCCGGGTCGCCGGGCCCGGCGCCGACCAGATGGACGCAGGTGTCGTAGGGCACTGAAACCACCGCTACAGAGTAGAGGCGGCTGCCAGGATCGCCGCAGCGCCGGCCAGCTCCATCCGGCGAGCGAGTTCCCGCCCGAGTTCCTCCGGGTTGGCCCGATCACCTTCGATCCGGTCCCGCACCCACTTCGAACCGTCGGGCAGGCCGGCGAAGCCTTCGATCACCAGCCGATCACCGAGGTCGTGAGCATGGACGCCGACCGGGCTCGAGCAGTCCGCTCCCAGTGCGGCTACGGCTGCCCGCTCGGCCGTGAGCTGCCGCTCGGATTCTTCGTCGTTCACCGGGCGGAACAGGGCCGCGACTCCGCCGGGTGCTCTTGCCTGAACGACCAGCGCCCCCTGACCGGCGGCCGGGGTCATCTGCTCCAGGGGAAAGAGGAAGGCCACCTCGTGCTCCAGTCCGAGCCGCTTCAGGCCGGCCATGGCCAGGACGATGCCGTCGACCTCACCCCGGGCCAGCTTGCCGATCCTGGTATCGACGTTGCCCCCGAACTCGACCGGCACCAGATCGGGCCGGGCCGCCAGCAGTTGTGAACGGCGGCGAAGGCTCGATGTGCCGACCCTGGCACCGGCCGGGATCTCTGCGAGCGAACCGCCCGGCCCGAGCCAGGCGTCGCGCGCATCCTCCCGGGCGGGCACCGCGGCGATCGCCAGACCCGGGGTCATCGTTCCGGGCAGGTCCTTGGCCGAGTGAACGGCTGCTTCGGCCCGGCCGTCGATCAACTCGCGCTCCACCCCGCGCACGAACCGTTCCTTGTCACCTCTCTCGCCGGCCGTCTCGACCGGGACCAGCTCAAAGCCCGCGGCGGCCGAATCGGTCAGAGCCCGGCCGACGAGCTCTGCCTGAACCCGGGCCAGCCGACTGGACCGGGTCGCGATACGAAGGCTCACAGCCCCCGCTCTTCGGGGTCGATCGGGATGACCGTGGCCTCGCCTTCGGCCTCGGGCGCGGCTTCCGGATCGAGCCCGAACAGTTCCTTGAGCGCATTGACCTTGCGGTAGGCATCGTCCGACCCGGCCGACTGCTTCAACCTCACGGTCGGGTGGTGGAGCAGACGACTGACGATCGTAGAAGCCACCGTTTCGAGCCGCTCACGATCCTCCCCGGTGAGATCGCTCCATCTGCTCTCGTTCTCGGCCAGCACCCGGCGCGCGATCTCATCGGCCGCCTCACGCAGGGCGATCACGGTCGGCTCGACCTCGAGCGATGCCAGCCAGCGCTCGAAGTGGTCGAGTTCGGTCTCGAGGATCCGTGCGGCCCGGGTGGCTTCGGCCTCGCGACTGCCGGCATTGCGCTCGATCACCATCTGCAGGTCCTCGATATCGGAGACGCTCACTCCCTTGATGTCCCGTACCCCGGGCTCGATGTCCCGCGGCACGGCGAGGTCGATCAGCAGGATCGGCCGGTCTCGCCTCGACTTCATCACCGGCTCCAGAACCTCGGAGTCGATCAGGTGATGTGGCGAGTTGGTCGCCGAAATGACCAGATCGGCCGATTCCAGCTGGGCCGGGAGCCGGTCCATGCGCACCGCTTCTCCGCCGAACTCGCCGGCCAGGTCCCGGGCCCGGTCGAAGTGACGATTGGCTATGTAGACGGTCTCGGTACCGTGCCTGCCGAGAGCGCCGGCGACCTGGCTGGCGGTCTCGCCGGCCCCGATGACCAGCACCCGGCGACGGCTCAGGTCGCCGAGCGCCCGCCGGGCCGACTCGACCGAGACCGAGGAGATCGAGACGCCTTTCTCCGCGATTCCGGTTTCGTTCCGGGCCCTGCCCCCGGCCGATATCGCCCCGTGGAAGAGGCGGCCGAGGACCGGTCCCGAGGCGCCCTCGACCAGAGCCAGCTCATGCGCCCTCCTGACCTGGCCCTGGATCTCGGCCTCTCCGACGATCATCGAATCGAGTCCGGAGGTGACCCGGAAGAGGTGCCGGGCAGCCTCACGGGATCGAAGCGAGTAGAGCCTCGGAGTGAGTTCGGTCGGCCGGGTCCCGGCCCGCCTGGAGAGCGCCGCGAGAGTGACCGACTCGGCTTCGACCGGATCTCCGGCGAACAGGTAGATCTCGGTCCGGTTGCAGGTGGACAGCACGGTCGCCTCGGCGACGGCCCCGGCCCCGGTCAATTCGGTCATGACCCCGGCGGCGCGCCCTTCGGTCAGGGCGAGCTGCTCACGGAGCTCCAGCGGGGCGGTTTTGTGCGAGAGACCGAGGGTGAGGAGCTCGGGCATTGCCTACTCCGGGTCGGGTTGCCGATCGGAGTCGGCCCGGGCGTTCCCGGCCTGGTCGGCCTCGACCTCGTCGATCAGCTCGCCGAGGTCCCGGCTGATCCGCTGGAGCTTCGCCCCGATGATCCCGATGTAGACCAGAACCAGGATCAGAAAGACCATGTAGGCCGCCGCCACGTAGGCGGTGGCGTCGCTGGGCACCGAATCAAACATTTACCTGACCTCCCCGCTCGGGGCGATCCTGCCGCCGACCGAAGCGCGCCGGCCGGAGTCGGCATCGAGCGCCCGCCGCAGGCGTGAAACCTGCCCGGATGCCTTCTTGCCGACCTGCTCCAGCCTGACCAGGGTCAGCCACAGCAGTCCGATGCCGAGCAGGCAGACCAGGAAGGTGAACAGCATCGAATCGGGCAGCCCGCCCTCGCTGGTCGCGAAGACCCTCGGGTGGATGATGCTGTCGGCCATGCGGACCGCCATGAAGTTGAGCGGCACGAAGGCCCCGGCGGTGATCGCGAAGACCGAGGCGTAGCGGGCCTGCCGGTCCCGGTCCTCGATCGCGTACCGGAACGGGTAATAAGTGCAGTACATGAGGAAGACGATCAGAAAGCTGACCAGGGTCGGCTCCTCCCAGACCCACCAGTGGCCCCACGAGGCCTTGGCCCAGATCGCCCCGGTCAGCAGCGCTCCGACGCCGAACACGACCGAGAGGTGGATGAACACGTACGAGTTCAGGTCGTGCCGGCTGTTATTCGTCCGCAGGTGACGAAAGCCCTCGACCCCGCCGGCGATGAATCCGCCCAGGGCGACCACGGCCAGTGGCACGTGCAGATAGAAGATCTTCTGCTTGAAGCCCTGGTCGGCGTCCATCGGGGTCCAGAAAAAGACCAGCCCGAAGCCGATGACCAAAGTGATCACCGTGGCGATTGAGATTGCTTTGAGGCCGCTGCCAGACATCTTCAGATCCCGCCCCTCATGCCGGCTCAGTCCTCCAGCAGAAACTCGAAGACCGTGTATCCGACGAGGCAGAAGATCCCATCGTATAGAGCGATGACCAGCAGCCAAGTTCCGTAGTCGTCGTAGGCCGGGCCGGCCGGCTCGAGCAGGGGAGCGGTAGCGCCGGTAGCGGCGATCATCAACGGCACCACCAGCGGCAGGAGCAGCAGTGGCACCAGCAGGTCCCGGGCCCGGGAGTTGACCGCCATCGAGGAGATCAGCGTGCCGAGCACGGCGAAGCCGAGGTTGGCGCCGAGAAGCACCGGGATCATCGGGACGAGCCCGGACCAATCGGGCAGGAAGAACAGCGCGAAGGTCGGTACGACGATCAGCTCGAGCACGACCAGGTAGATGAACAGTGCCGCAGCTTTGCCCATGAACAGCGCGCTGCGATCTACCGGAGCCAGCCGGATCGCGTCAAAGCCTCCCTCTTCGCGTTCGGCCAGAAATATCCGGTTGATACCGAGGATCGCGGCAAACAGCAGGGTCATCCAGATCACACCGCCGGCCAGGCTGCCCGAAAGAGTCGTCCGGTCGAGCCCGAAGCGGAAGATGATGAAAGTGGTCACCGCGAACAGGACCATCGCCGGCAGTGAGCGCATGGTCCTGATCTCGGTACGCAGGTCTTTGCCGAGAATCGCGGCGAATGCGGTCAGCGATGAAGTCAAGTGACCGCTCCGGCGACATGCCCGGTGTGGGTCAGCTCCAGCACCCGATCGGCCTCGGCCCGGGCCCGCTCGGGCTCATGCGAGACCAGCACCCTGGTCCGCCCGGCCGCCTGCC
>JBGUDX010000132.1:0-4815 GCA_041821645.1 Acidobacteriota bacterium | reverse complement strand
CGTCTCGTCAAACCAGTTGACCAGGTCGCGTGCCGGCTTCAGCGCCCGGCCGGCGCCGCTCTCGGCCGGACCGAAGACCGAGCCCAGCGGGCCGGCCACGGCGCCTGAGCCCTTGCCGAAACTCAGCGTGAGCAGGATGAAGCCGGCCACCATCAGGCCTATGAGAACCGCTCTGCGGCGGCGGACTTGCTTGCGATACACGGGGCTGACTTTCTCAGTTATTGACGCCGCCGGGGCATTCCCGACAGGGGCTGTCTGCGCACTTGCAGGGATCCGGCGGTACCGGTCCCCGTTCGCGGTCCGGCGTGGCCGCCGGGCGAGTCCGGAGACGAGCCGGAAACGGGCATTTTAGCGGGCCGGGCCCGCCGGGCCCGCGGGCGGGGCCCGCGGTCAGGCCTCCAGTTCGGGTGCCAGTTCGTAGAGCAGGCCTATCGGAAGGCCGATCACGTTGGACACGTCTCCATCGATACGGTCGACCAAAGCCGATCCGCGACCCTGGATCGCGTACCCCCCGGCCCGGCCCTGCCACTCGCCGGTCGCCAGATAACGGTCGACCTCCGGCCGGCTCAGCGATCTGAACCTGACCTGCGTCTGCTCGGTCCCGGTCCTCACCCGGTCGCTTTCCGGCCCGATCACCGCCAGTCCACTGATCACCCGGTGGGTCCGTCCCGAAAGCTGTGCCAGGTATTCGCGGGCGCGGACTTCGTCCTCGGGCTTGCCGATCAGGTGATCCTCGATTACGACGTCGGTGTCGCAACCGATGATCAGCGCACCGGCGCCGACCCCGTCGTCCGGGGCGCCGCCCTGCGAAACGGCCTCCAGGGCCGCCCTGGCCTTGAGCGTCGCGTTGGCCACCACCACCGATTCCGGATCGCCGTGGACGATCTCCTCGACCCCGGATACCGCGATCTCGAAGTCGAGCCCGACCCGGGTGAGCATCTCCCGGCGCTGCGGCGAGCCTGAGGCGAGGATTACCGGCGGCGGTCCCGGATTATGGGTCATGCCTTGCATCGGCGGCGGAGACGGGGGCTCAGCCGGCCTGGACTCCCTCGGGGAACCAGATCGAGATCTCACGCGCGGCCGATTCGTCGGAATCCGATCCGTGCACCATGTTGAAGGTGACCTCGAGAGCGAAATCCCCCCGGATCGAGCCGGGCGCGGCTTCGACCGGATTGGTCGCTCCGATGAGCTGTCGGGCCGCGGGGACCGCTTCGGGGCCCTCCAGCACCGCCGCAACCAGCGGTCCTCCGGTGATGAACTCGACAAGTTCGCCGAAAAACGGCTTGTCGGTGTGTTCGGCGTAGTGCTCGTTCGCGACCTCTTCGGTCGCCGTCAGTTTCTTGAGAGCGACGATACGCAACCCCTTGCGTTCGAACCTTGCCAGGACCTCGCCGGTCAGGGAACGTTCGAAGGCGTCGGGCTTCACCAGAATGAGAGTTGTTGACATGGGTTTATCTGCTCCGTTTCGGGATTGTCAGGCTTGTTCAGGATTCGGGATCAGCCGAACCGTGGCCGGCGATCGAAATGCCGGCAAACTATCGGGGCTTGTCCTCTTCGCCCTTCGCGTCGCCGTCGCCCCTGTTGATCGGCTTCGACCCGGTGTTGATCGGCTTCGACCCGGGGTCATCGTCAGCGACCACGACCTTGCGCCGGCCCGATTCGGAACTGCGTCGC
Source organism: Acidobacteriota bacterium (assembly GCA_041821645.1). Classification (GTDB taxonomy): domain Bacteria; phylum Actinomycetota; class Thermoleophilia; order Solirubrobacterales; family 70-9; genus 67-14. The sequence continues at coordinate 3,141 of JBGUDX010000132.1, read as the reverse complement.
GCCGGGTCGGCAGAATCGCTGCGACGCTCGGTTGCGCCGGAATCGCCACGCTCCTTCTCGGCGCCACCGGCCGAGGCCCCGGATTTCGTCTTGCTCCTGCTACGGCGCCGGGAAGACTCGGACGGCTCGCCGGACTTCGGCTCGGAAGCGGCAGACTTCCGGCGTCGCCGGGAGCCCTTTTCATCGGACTTGGACGAGCCTCTCTTCGAAGACCGCTTGGGCTCGATCAGGGTCTTTTCACAGTACGGGCAGACCTTCCAGTCGAGCCCGACCGGCCTCGAGCAGTTCGGGCAGGGATTCTTCAGCCTCGTGCGGCAGTTCGGGCACCTGACGAAGTCGGGGCCGGCCGGCGCGCCGCATTTCCGGCAGGAGTTGGCCTTGTGGTGGCGCAGCCGAGCCTCGGTGTCCCTGACCTCCAGATCCCGCTCACGGGTGTCTTCCAGGAATTCTCCCGGCCGCACGATCGTGTAGACGATCGTGCCCACGAATGGGAACAGCACCGAAGCCGCGGTTGCGCAGCCCACCAGGAACGGGTCGTCGATCCGGCGACGGGAGTCATTCCAGGTGAAGACGATCAGGGCCAGCCAGATGGCCACCAGGCTGAGGATCGCCCCGGTGACCACCAGGTTCGCTGCAGTGCTTTCAATTCCGAATATCGCGAGGGGCATGAGCTTGCTAGAGGAAAGTCCTTCCGAATAGGTATCCGATGCCGAAGAAGACGAGAATCACCACCGCCACCACGGCAGCGACCAGCGCCATCATCAGCAGCAGTTGAGAGCCAGTCTGACGATTCACCGCGTAATCGTCGCACAACCGCCGGAATACGGACGACCGGCGACCGGCTGGGAGCAGGCTTGCCGGCCGGGGCAGGCCTCAGCCGGTATCGATCGATGAGGCCAGAAAATGCGATCCGGCCACCAGCACGACTCCACCCGCCGAGCCCGCCAGGCGGCGGGCGGCGGCGAGGGCCTGCTGCGGGTCGGTGAATCGCTCGCCGGTCAGCCCGGACCGCTCCGCCAGGCCGAGCAGCTCCGCCGCCGGGCGCGAGCCGGTCCCGGGCCGGCCCCGGGCGGCCAGCAACTCCGCGGGCAGCTCGGTGAAGACGGCATACTGGAGTACCGGCGCCAGCTCGGCCAGCATTCCGGCAGCATCCTTGTCATCGAGCACCGCGATCAGAGCGATCACCGGCCACCCCTCCGACACCTCGGGCAGCGCTTCGGCCAGGGCGGCCGCCCCGGCGCGGTTGTGCGCGACATCGACATACACGGGGGGGTCGTCGGCGACTTTCTCCAGCCGGCCGGAAACGACCGTGCCGGCCGCGGCCGCGGCCGTGCGGGCCTCGTCGAGCTCGCCCAGACAGGCTCCGACCGCTGCCTTCGCCACGGCGAAGTTCCGGCGCTGGAACGGGCCGGGCGAGGCCGGCCGGTATTCGGGGCCGGCTTCCCGGCCGGCGTCGATCAGACGGCAGTCAAGCCGGGACGCGGCCGCGGCCGCCAGGTCTCGCACTTCGTCGCCGACCTCGCCGATCACCAGGGTTGTGCCGGGCCGCAGCACGGCCAGCTTCTCGGCCGCGATCTCGGCCTCGGTCCCGCCCAGATACTCGGTGTGATCCAGCCCGACCGAGGTGAGCGCCGTGACCCGCGAGTTGATCGTATTGCTCGCATCGAGCCGACCGCCGAGCCCGGCTTCGACCATGGCCAGTTCGACCCCGGCTTCGGCCAGCGCCACGAAAGCGGCCGCGGTCGCCAATTCGAACTGCGTCACCTGCTGGTCCGCCGGCAGCCTGCGATTCACCGTCGCGGCAGCTTCGGCGGCGCGGGCGACCGCGGCGGCGAACCGGTCCGGCGCGATTTCGTGACCGCCGACGAACGCCCGCTGCGACCACCGCTCGACGTGAGGCGAAATCGAGCAACCGGCCCGCACCCCGTGGGCTCCCGCGATCGCGGCCCCCATCAGCGCGACCGATGACTTGCCGTTGGTCCCGACCACATGGATCGAATCGAAGTCGTCCTGCGGGCGGCCGAGCTCATCACTCAGCGCCTCCATCCGCTCGAGGCCCAGGCTCCACCCGATCGGCGCCATCGAATCCAGCAGCGCCTCTGCGTCGAGCATCGGGCCGGACCGGGCCGCCTCAGCCCAGCTCGGCGAGCTCGGCCATGATCCGTTCAAGCCTCTCGCGCTCTTCGGCCACGACTTCGGCGGGTGCTTTCTCAACGAACCCGCTGTTGTCCAGCTTGCCGGAGATCTTCTTCCGCTCGCCCTCCAGCTTCTTGCGGCGGGCGGTCAGCCTGGCCGCGAGCGCTTCCATGTCCAGCCCGTCCGACGGCCGGATCCCGAAGCTGGCGACCGTGGCCACCGGTTCGCCGCTCCCCTCTCCGATCCTCACCCGGCCCAGCCTCGAAACGAACTCGGGTACCCGTCGGGCGTCGCCGGCCGCGTCGAGTACGACCTTCGGCGGCACGCCTGCCATGTCGCGCCAGGCGCGCAGCTGCCTGGTCAGGTCGATCGCCTCGCCCACCGCGGCTTCGACCGCATCGTCTCGCCTTCCGGCGTCGGACTCGGGAAAAGTGTGTATGGCGAGATAGCCCTGTCGATACGGATGGAAATCCCATATCGCCTCGGTGACGAACGGCATCACCGGATGGACCAGCGCCAGGGTCCGCTCCAGCGTGTGAAGCAGCACCGTCGCGACCTCGTCCTCGCCTTCGTAGATCCTCGGCTTGGCGATCTCGAGATACCAGTCACAGAGCTCGGAGAAGACGAAAGAGTAGATCTCCTGGACCGCGTGGGCGAAGTCGTATTCATCGAGCAGAGCGGTCACCTGCTCAATCGTCGATTCGAGTCGGGAGAGGATCCAGCGGTCCTCGTCGGTGACCGGCTCGGGCGCAACCGGGCCGTCGGCAGCGACTCGCCGATGATGCATTCGAAAATATGGTAGAACGCCCGGCGCACCTGGAAGAAGCAGGCGACGACGTGAGAGGCCTCGAACCGGTCCAGGCCGCCCAGGCCGCCGACGCCGAAAAAGTGCTCGTCTCCGTGGGCCGAAGAGCAATTGTCGATGAGGAAACCATCCAGGCCCTGAATCTACAGATGAACGGTCCTGCTATTGCCGTCAATAAAAAGCTGGAAACCAACGCCCCC
>JBGUDX010000131.1:0-4844 GCA_041821645.1 Acidobacteriota bacterium | reverse complement strand
GGCCTCTTCCGGTTCCGGGGTCGGAGCGTTCAGCACCGCCGCGGGCAGCACCCTCTCCGGAAGGTCGTATCGCCGCTCGAACTGGGAGGTGCGATCGGCGGCCGACAACTTCCCGGCGAAGAACAGGTACTCCAGCCCGCTCTTCACAGGCGGCCAGTTCCAGCCCCACCGCTTCTCGCCCGGCAGATAGCCGGGATCGAGTTTCCGCCCGACCTCGGCGGCGGTCTGTGGGCCCTCCTCCCGGACTTCGTCGAGGATCGCTTCGAGTAGCCGGGGCTCGGAGGCTGCGGCCCGGACCGACTTCCAGGCGTCACGATCGGCCCGGCCCATGCGCCAGCGCAGCAGACGGTGGGTTTCGGGCGGGATCAGCGAGGCTTCGTGCGCCCAGTACTCGACCAGTCTCCGTGGGGCCTTTCCGGAGGCACGCTCGAGCAGCGCCCGGTCATACGGACCGAGCCGGGAGAAGGCCGGCAACAGGTGGGCCCGGGCGAGCACGTTCACCGAATCGATCTGGAGCAGCCCGATGCGTTCGAGCATCGATCCGATCTCCCGCATGGTCACCCTGCCCCCAGGCCGCCGGCGCCCGAATCCCTGTGCACGCAGGGCGATCCGCCTGGCCTGGTCGCTTCGTAACCGGAGTCGGGAGTTTTCGGGCATCGCCACATGATGACGGGCGCCGGCGATCGATCCATGGCAGGATGGCCTCTGTGAGCGGGAGCGAAGCAAGCGCGGCCAAGGCCCGGCGCAATGTCGTGGTGACCGCGGCCATCGCCGGACTGGCCGGACTGCTGTTCGGTTACGACACCGGCATCATCGCCGGGTCCCTGCTTTCGATCACTCCCGAATTCGGGCCGAGCAGGCTGGCCGCCGGCATGGTGGTCGCGGCCGTTCCGATCGGCGCGGTCGGGGGAGCCTGGATCGCGAGCACCCGCGCCGACCGGTTCGGACGTCGCCGGCTGATCCTTTCTTCGGCGCTGATTTTCATCATCGGCGCGGTGCTCTCGGCGATTTCCGAGTCCGCCGCGGAACTGATTCTGGCCAGGATCCTGATCGGCATCGGGATCGGGGTGGCCTCGGCGGTTGCCCCGGTCTACATCAGCGAGATCGCGCCGGCCAGCATCCGCGGCCGGCTGGTCACTTTCTTCCAGTTGTCGGTAACGGTCGGGATCCTGGTCGCGTATCTGGTCGGCCTCGCCTTTACCGACGTCGACGAGGGCTGGCGCTGGATGCTCGGCCTGGGGGCTGTTCCGGCGATCGCCCTCGGGCTCGGAGTCCTCAAGCTGCCACCCAGCCCGCGCTGGCTGCTGATGAAAGGTGATGAAGCCGGGGCGATCGAGTCGATGAAACGGATCCGGCCGGAAGGCGACAACGCGATCGTGCTCGAGATCCAGGAGATCAAGTCGAGCATGGGTGAGGACACCGGCAAGTGGAGCGACCTGCTGAGGCCCGCCGTAAAGGCCGCCCTGCTGGTCGGTGTCGGGCTGGCGATCCTGCAGCAGGTAACCGGGATCAACACGGTGATCTACTACGCACCGACGATCATCCAGGATGCCGGGATCAGCTCTGCCTCTTCGGCGATCCTCGCCTCGCTGGGGGTCGCGATCATCAACGTGATCATGACCGTGGTCGCACTGCGCCTGCTCGACCGGGCCGGACGACGTAACCTGCTGTTCATCGGCGTGAGCGGGATGTCGCTGTCGCTGTTCCTGCTGGGGCTGGCCTTCCTGGGCGACACCGGGACATTCACCTCAGTGGCCGCGATCTTCAGCCTGATGCTGTTCGTCTCCTCGTTCGCGATCTCGCTCGGCCCGATCTTCTGGCTGCTGAACGCCGAGATCTACCCGCTGGAAGTACGCAGCAGGGCCGCTTCGGTCGGCACGATGACCAACTGGTTTTTCAACTTCATCGTCTCGCTCACCTTCCTTACGCTGATCGACCTGCTGACCCAGACCGGCGCGTTCTGGTTCTACGGCCTGATCGGCCTGGTCACGCTCTGGTTCTGCTGGAAGTTCGTGCCCGAGACAAAGGGGCGGTCCCTGCCGCAGATCGACGCGATCTTCGAGCGGCGGGCCAGGAAGTGACGCCGGGCCGGTAGCCGACTGCGGGCAGCGCCTAAGATCAGGCAATGTCCCAGACCCCGACCGTCTCACTGCGTGACTTGCGGGCCGATGACGCCGAAGCGGTTCATCGCTGGTTCAACAATCCCGAAGCGACCCGCACGCTGATGGAACAGCGCGAGAGCTTCAGCCTTCAGCAGGCAGAGGGCTGGGCCGAACGGGCTGCCGACAACACCGGCGAAGACCGCAAGTATGCGATTCAAGTGCCGGGGATCGAGCAGCCGGTCGGCTTCACCGCGCTCTATGGGCTCTTTCGCCAGACGGCCCCCGAACTCGGGGCCCTGATCGGGGACGAAGTCCGCGGCCGGGGGGTCGGCCGGTGGGCCGAACGGCTGACCGTGACCAGGGCGTTCGAGGAGTTCGGAGCCCACCGCGTGTACGGCAGGATCCCGGCCTTCAACCAGGCAGCCAAGAAGGTCGTTGCCGCCCAGGGCTGGCAGTTCGAGGGCAACATGCCCGGCCACATCAAACGCGACGGCGAGTTGATCGACTGCGAGATCTGGGGCGTCTCGCCGGAACAGTTCTTCGCCGCCGTGGCGAAGTGGTAGTCCCGATCGCGTGAGCTACGCCGCCGAACTGATCGAGGACCGGGGAGAGGCCGCCTCCGGCCCGGACTTCTTCCGCTCCCCCGCGTTTCTGGAGGCCGAGGGGACGACGCACTCACTGCGAATCACCGGCGGGGGCGAAGGCACCGCCGAGATGACCGCCCCGCTGGTGGTCAGGGAGATACCGGACAGCGACCGCTTCGACGCGATCTCGCCATACGGCTACCCCGGGCTGAAGGTGTCCGGGCCGGGTGAGCCCCCAGCTCCGGTCGATCCGGCGGATATCGATTTTTCGGAGTCCGGACTGGTCACCGTTTTCATCCGTCACGCGCTCGGCGGCGAGCCGCCGCTTGCCGGGGCGACGCCTCGAAACCTCTGCCTGCTCTCGGATCCGGCCCTGCCGCGCAAGAGCAGGATGTCCGACCGCCAGCAGATCCGCAAGAACCTGAAGAAGGGCTACGAGATCGAGGTGATTTCTGGTCCCGATACCGACGGCGATGCGCGGGCAGCGTTCCTCGCGGCCTACACCGAGACGATGCACCGGACCGACGCCGCCGAGCGCTACTTCTTCGGAGCCGACTACTTCGAGCGGATTCTCGGGATCGATGGCACCTGGCTGGTGACGGCCCGGGCCCCGGACGGCGGCATCGCTGCCGCTTCGATCGCCGTGCTCAGCGACGGCCTGCTCCACTACTACCTGTCCGGAACGGCGGACGAGTACCTGCGCGACTCGTCGATGAAGAACATCCTGGAGGCGATGATCTCGTTCGGCGAACAGTCCGACCTCGCGGTCAACCTGGGCGGCGGGATCACCCCGGGCGACCCGCTCGAGGAGTTCAAGCGGGGCTTCGCCAACCGGGAGGAACAGTGGCACACCTCGGAGATCGTCTGTGACCGGGAGGCCTGCGAACGACTCACGGTCACCGACGCTCCCGGCGAGTTCTTTCCCCCTTACCGGGCCTGACCGGCCCGGTTCGGCCGCCCTGCCACTACTGCTCGGCGGAATCGCCGAAGCCCGGCCCGGCGAGCGGCTTGAAAACGGTGACCTTCTCCGGGGCCTGCCCGAAATGGGCGAAGCCGAATGCTCTGATCGCATCGAGCGTCGCCGCACCTTCGTATCGGGGGCAACCGATCAGGCTCCTCCAGGCGGTTGCCGCGACCGCGTACTCCATGTCCGGATTCGGATAGAGCAGGGCGCCGGAGTAGACGGTGTCGTAGAGGCCCTTGAGGGCGAGTTGGTCTTTCCGCGGCAGGTCGGGGTCGTACTGGATCGCCACCCGGCCGTGCTCGAGCGAATGCACGACGTCCTGCGGGGCGGCCGGGTCGAGGTAAGCGCCGTCGGCCTGCTGCAGCGGCGGGCCGATGTGATCGCCCGAGGTGGGTGGAACGGTGCCGTAGCCGGGAACCTCGTCCTCGCGGCTCAGATGATCGCGCCCCTCTTCGGGCAGGTCCTCCCTCAGTCTGCAGCCGGCTGCCGCTGTAGCGGCGGTCAGATCGGTGGTCGAAACGGATGGCGGTGCCGGGCCGGCGCGGTCGTCGGGGGCGAGCCCGTTGCTGTTGCCGGTCGAGGTAGCGATGTGAGCCGGGCCGCCGCCCTGATCATCTCCCCCCGAAATGAACGCCAGGTACAGGCCGACGACGATCGCCGCGCCCATGAGCAGGGCGATCAGGTACCCGATCGGCGAGGGCCTCCCGCCGGCCGGCGCCGGGTCACTTCCGGGGTCCGTCATGCCCGGGGAGTCTGTCCCCGGGCCCCCCGCCAGGGCCGGGCAGCCCGCAACGCTCCCAGGACCGCTCTCGTCGCAGGCGCCTTGTTGAGCGCGTAGAAATGGATCCCGGGCGCACCCATCGCGACCAGCTCGGCGCTCTGCTGGGCCGCGTAAGCGACTCCCAGGTTGAACTCGGCCTCGGGATCGCCCTCGGTCGCCAGCATCGCCCGCTCCAGCTCGGCCGGGATTCCGGCGTCACAGAGATCGCAGATGCGCTTGGTGTGGGCGAAGCCGGTCACCGGGATGATGCCGGCCAGGATCGGGACGTCGATGCCCTTGGCCCGTAGCGCCCTGACGATCTGATCCGCCTCGGGCTTCTTGCAGCGGATGTCGTTGGCACCCTGGAATACGATGAGCGGAGCCTTGATCTTGTCGGCATGGAAGAGCGGCGAGATCTCTCGGATGAGCTCCGC
>JBGUDX010000130.1:0-4879 GCA_041821645.1 Acidobacteriota bacterium | reverse complement strand
GATTTCGGTGTCCCCCAGCGCCACATTGTTGAGTACCGAATCGTGCAGCAGAACGGTTTCCTGCGGGACATAACCGATGGTGCGCCGCCAGCGGTGCATGTCGAGTTCGCTCAGCGGAATGCCATCGACCAGCAACGCGCCACTGTCCGGCTGCAACAATCCGATGATCAGGTCGAGGGTGGTGGTCTTGCCCGATCCTGAAGGTCCAATGATAGCGGTAAACGAACCGACGGGGATGCTGATATTTATCCCCTCCAGTATCTGTTTATCCTTGTAGGAGAAACTGACATCCTGCAACTCGATACCCTGTTCGAGGGTTGGTGCACGATCTCCCCCCGGTTCGCGCGCCTGTTCGGCCTTGATCTCTTCGACTTTCGCGCGGAGCCGCTCCTCTGCGTCCTGGGCCGCCTGGTCGGGCGGCGGATCGGCGGCCGGGGCGGCCGGGGCGGTCGCCCGCCCGGCCAGTGCCCCACCGGCTGCACCAGCGGCCAGGGCGGCAGCCGTCTGCCCGGCCTGGGGCTCAGGTCCCGGAGTCACGGGCTGCGGCTCCGAGGGCGCCGCGGTAACGATCGTGTCCGGCTCGGGCCCCTGCGCGGAGGGCTCCGGTGCGACGGGGCCCTGTTCGGCCACCGGCCCGGCGGTCACCGCGGCCGAAGGCGCGGTCTGGCTGGGCGATGCCGGAGCCGGGATCGCGCCACCCGTGCGTGCGACCGCGGCAGCGGCCCTCTGCTGGTCCCGGGCACCGATTTTCTCGGCCTCGACCGGATCGACCGAGGCCGCCGTGCCCGCTGCGGCACCAGCCGCGGCGGCGGCTGCGGCCTGACCAGTCGAACCGCGCCCTTCGAGCCCGCCCTTGCGACGGAGCCGCTCCTCCTCCCGCGATCGCTGGATCGCGGCCCGCTTGCGCCGCTTCATCTCCGCCGCGCTGGGCTGTCCCGTGGCCGATGACCTGGCGTCCGGACCACCTTGATGGGAGCGGCCGCGCATGATCAGTATCCCGGCGATGATCGCCGCCAGAATCACGATTCCGAGGATGATGTAGGCGAGGTTGTCGGTTACGAAGTCCCCGACCTCCTCGAACACGCTCTTGTCGCCACTGTCTTCGGCGGACGCGTCTTCGAGCGCGGCAATCTGCTCATCGCTGAGCGTCACCGGGGCCTGGTCGGTATTGGACTCGTCGGCGGCGTAGGCAACACCGGGCAGCGCGACCGCAAGGGCCAGCGCGGAGAGGCAGATCACAAGGCTGAATCGCATACTCATCCGGGTCAATCCTTACACGCTCGTCGGTCCGGAACGGATCGCGGGTCGGCGATGGTGCCGATCTTGCCGCCAAACCGCGTCGGGGAGCCGGTCCGCCCGGCCGCGCTCAGGAGCGGTAGCGACCCTTGAACTCCCGCTCGACGTCGCGCTGGACGTCGCGATCGGCGATTTCCCGGCGACGGTCCCGGCCCTCTTTGTGGCGGGCCAGAGCCAGTTCCACCTTGGCCCTCGGGCCCTTGAAGTAGATACGTGAAGGGATCAGGGTGAGCCCCTTCTGCTGGGCCTTACCGATCAGTCGCTCGATTTCGCCCCGGTGGAGCAGCAGTTTCCTGGGACGCTCCGGCTCGTGGTTGTTGATCGTCGCCGGCGCGTACGGGGGGATATGGAGATTGCGGAGCCAGACCTCACCGTCCTCGATCGCGGCATAGGCATCGCCCATCTGGGCCTCGCCCTGGCGCAGGGCCTTGACCTCTGTTCCCTGCAGCACGATTCCGGCCTCCATCTTTTCGATCAGCTCGAACTTCTGGCGGGCCCGCCTGTTGGTGGCGACGTCGCCGGATGCCGGAGCACGTTTCTTCTTGCTCTTCTTGCTCTTCTTGCTCTTCTTGCTCATGAGGGCTTCAATCTAGCCATGAAGTCGCGGCGCCGGCCCGGCTCAGGCCGGCACGAGATCGACCCGGCCCCGCGCGCTGTCCACGCGGTCGACCGTGACCCGGACCGGATCGCCGAAGCGTATCGCCCGCCCGGTCTTGCCCCCGACCAGCGCGGTCTCCTCCGGATTCAGGTCAAACCGGTCATCGCGGATCTTGCGCACCGGCATCATGCCCTCATAGCCTTCGCCCAGCTCGCCGGCGAAGGTGACGAACGCTCCGGCGCCGATGACCCCGGAAACCTCTCCTTCGAAGGTCTGCTTCCACCCCCGTTCGAACAGCTCCCGTTCGAGCAGGAATGCGGCGCAGACGTCGTCCGCGTCACGCTCCAGCCGGGTGGCGTCCCGCTCCCGCTCGGAGCAGTTGAGCGCGGCGGCCACCACGTCGCCCGGATCCGGCGCGTCTTCGCCGGCTCCCAGTTCGGCCAGCAGTCCGCGGTGGACGACCAGATCGGCGTAGCGGCGGATAGGCGAGGTGAAGTGGCAGTACGCCTCGCTGCCGAGCCCGGCATGTCCGAGGTTCCTCTCCGAATAATGGGCCGGCTTCAGAGATCTCAGGACGAGTGAGCTGTAGGCCGCCGCCCCGTGCCCGCGGCGGGAAGCCTCGCGGGCCACGGAACGCGAAGCCTCGATCGCGATCTCGCCGGCCTGGCCGGGGCCCATGCCGTCGGGGACCGGCGGTGTCGGCAGATCGAGTGACGCGAGCTGCTCGGTCAACCGGGCGATCCGTTCCGGGTCCGGCGATTCATGGACCCGGTACAGGGTCGGGGTCCGCTTTTCCTCGAGCAGGTCCGCGACCCGCTCGTTGGTCAACACCATCAGCTGCTCGATCAGCCGGTGGGCCTCGGTCTGGGTTTCAGCCCTGGAGCCGGTGACATGCCCTTCCCCGTCGAAGCTGAATGAGGGCTCGGTCGAGCTGACCTCGAGCGCACTCCCGGCCCGGGCGTCGGCCAGGACGGCCGCGACGGTGCGAGCCAGTCCGAGCGGCGTCGCGGCGACACCCGGCGCCCGCTCCGTTCCGGCGAAGATCCGGTCCAGCTGGTCGTAGTCCAGTCGGACATCCGAACGGATCCGGCTGCGGTACCAGGCGGCCGAAACGACCTCGCCGTCCCCCGAAAGCAGCATCTCGGTGGTCACCGCCAGCCGTTCATCACCCGGCGAAAGCGAGCAGACCCCGGCGCTCAGGGCATGCGGCAGCATCGGCTCGACCGAGGTCGGCACATAGGCGCTGTTGGCCCGACGTGTCGCCTCGGCCTCGAGCCCGGAGCCGGGTCGCACATAGGCCGCGACATCGGCGATGTGGATCCAGAGCCTGACTCCGTCGCCCTCCCGCTTGGCCGAAACGGCGTCGTCGAAGTCACGGGCGGTGGCGGGGTCGACCGTGAAGGTCGCCATGCCAGTCAGGTCACGGCGGCCTCCGGGTGCCTCGGCCGGAGAGTGCGCGGCCGCCGCCGCCTCGGCCTCGATCGCCTTGCGGAAGCCCCGGAAGCGCAGTCGTTCCAGAGTCAGCGCTTCGCTCACGTCGGTGGCGTTGTCAAGCCGGCCGAGATCCCGGACCATCCTCGCCCGGCCGCCGGCGAACTCGGCCCAGATGATCTGACCTGTGCGAAACCTGATCTTTCGGTCCAGCGAGGCCTGCTCACCGGGCTCGAACAGCGGTTTGGCCACGGTGAACCGGCCGCGCTTTTCCACGGTCGCGACATGGAAGCTGCCGCGCGCCTTTCGCCCGGACCCCCGGGAGCGACTCACCCGGTGCCGCTTCCGCCGGCCGCCTGCGAATCGACCTCATGGCCGAGCACCTCGAGGGCCCGGTCCAGCTGGAGATCCCGCCTGGCGTCCGGGGGCTGGGCGGCCGGCACGTCCGGCTCGAGCCCCTTGCCGGCCAGAGAAACACCGTCCGCCGTGAGGAACTCGCCGACCGTCAGATCGAGCGCTCCGCCGTTGTCGAGGTCGATCACCTGCTGGAAGACGCCTTTGCCGAATGTCCGGGTCCCGACCACCGGTACGTCGATGTTGGTCTGGAGGGCTGCGGCCAGGATCTCGGCAGCCGACGCAGTGTCGCGATCGACCAGGACGGTCAGCGGGAACTCTCCGATGTCGCCACCGACCGCGCGATAGACCCGGTCGCCCTCGCTGCGCGAGCTGGTCTCGACCACCGTCTCGCCCTCCGGGACGAAGATGCTTGCGGTCAGTACCGCCTCGGGAAGCAATCCGCCGCCATTGCCGCGAAGGTCGATCACCACCCCTTCGGCGCCTTTCTTCCTGGCCCGGTTCACGGCCCGCCGGAGCGACTTGGCGGCGCCGCTACTGAACGTGGTCAGTCGCACGTAGCCGAGCTTCCTGCCGTCGATCTCCTCAACCCGGTTGGAGGTGATCGGCACGCGGATCTCCTGTCTGGTCAGCTCGAAATCCTTCGGCCTGCCCTCACCCTGGACCTTCACGCCCAGCGTCACATCGGTCCCGGCGGGACCCTTGATCCGGGCAACCGCCAAGTCGGCGCTCTCACCCCTGATCGACTCGCCGTCCGCGGTGACGATCACGTCACCGGCCTTGAGCCCTGCCTGATCGGCCGGAGACTTCCGGAATACGAAACCGACCCGGAGCCCCTGCTTGCCGGCCTCGCCCACCGTCATCCCTACGCCGCTGAAACTGCCGTCGATCGACTCGTTGAACTGCTTCAGCTGGTCGGAATCGAAGTAGTGGGAGAAACGGTCGTCGTACTGCTTTCTCAGCCGCTGCACCATCCCCCGGATCGACGAGTCGGTGATCTCGCCGGGGTCGGTCTGCCGGAAATACTTGCGCTCGATCACACCCACTGCCTGATCAGAGGCTGACTCGGCGGGACCGAGCTCGGTCTCGATAAGAGCATCGTGGATCGGGCCGGGCAGGTTGGACGGGTGGCCACCGATCCATATTCCGAGAAAGAGAGTGGCAGCAACCACCCCGAGGGCGAGGAATGCCCTTCTCAAG
>JBGUDX010000129.1:0-4879 GCA_041821645.1 Acidobacteriota bacterium | reverse complement strand
GCAAGTTCCAGGCGATCCGCCACAAGTTCGCCGAAATGGCGACCAAGATCGAGTCCTCGAAGCAGTTCACCTACTCGGTCGCCTGGCAGATCAACAACGGCGAGTACCCGGTGCGGGAGATCTCGATGGCCAAGCTGCTCTCGGCCCGCATGGCCTGTGAGGTCGCCGACGAATGCATCCAGATCCACGGCGGCTGGGGCTATATGAAGGAGTACGAGGTCGAGCGCCACTACCGCGACATGCGGCTCAACCGGATCGGCGCCGGCACCGACGAGATCATGCTCGAAGTGATCGGCCGCTCATACGGCCTCTAGCCCGGCGGGAAGGGCTCGGCTCGCTCGAGCGGACGGATAGGGTGCCGCACTATGCCGATGCTCAGCGATAACCCGATGTGGGAAGAGATGGCGCTCAGGGCCGTGGCCCTGACCAACTACGGCGGGGCCGAGCCCGGTGAGTGCCGGGCGGCGGTCGAGGCGACCGGGGACGGCGGGGCCGACCAGTGGCACGCCGCCTGGAATTCGATCGCCCAACGGCTGGACGACCAGGGGCGGGTATCGGCGGTCGACGGCGACCGGGTGAGCGCCATGGACTCTCTGTTCAGGGCCTCCACCTACTACCGGATCTCCTACTGCCCGCTGTTCGGCTCACCGGTGGACGAGCGGCTGCGGATTTCTTTCGAGGCGGAGGAAAAGGCGTTCGCCAGTGCCGCGGACCTGGGAGACGGGAACCTGCGCCCGGTCGAGATTCCGTTCGAAGGCGGCTCTCTCCCTGGCTATCTCGCCACGCCTGATGATTCCGGTGAGCCGAGGCCGACCGTGCTGCAGGTGAACGGCTTCGACTCGAACGTGCACGAGATGTATTTCTCCAACGGGCCGGCCGCTACCGCCCGCGGCTTCAACTGGATCGGGGTCGATGGACCGGGTCAGGGCCGCAACCTGATCCGCGACGGTCTCAACCTGAGGCCTGACTGGGAAAACGTGCTCGGCCCGATCCTCGACTACGTCGAAGGACTGGACGAGGTCGACTCCGGAAAGATCGTCCTGACCGGCTGGAGCCTCGGCGGTTTTCTCGCCCCCAGGGCCGCCGCGTTCCACAGCGACCGGCTCGCCGCGCTTGTGGCGGACCCCGGTCTGTGGGATCTGCGGGACCAGGTGATGCCCAACCTGCCACTTTCGGATGAGGAGAAGCAGCAGTTTCCCGATATCGATCGTTCGAAGATCGACCAGATCGAACAACAGTTGCGAGGGGAAGGTGCCGACCCGATGCTCCGCTGGCGACTGATCGACCGCGGGATGTGGGTGACCGGCACCGAAACACTGTTCGACTTCTTTGCCCGGTTCTGCGAGTTCGAGCTCTCTCCGGTGGCCGGGCAGATCACCTGCCCGACCCTGGCGACAATCAGCGAGGGCGATCCGATATCGGCCGCGGCTCCCCGTCTGCTGGAAGCGGTCTCCGGCCCCGGGCATCTTGTCCGCTTCACCGAGGCGGAGGGCGCCGGCGGCCACTGTGAAGGCCTTGCCCGCCGCCTTTACCACGACCGGGTCTACGACTGGCTGAGGCAGACGCTCTCCTGAGCCGACCTCTGCCGGCGCCGCGGGTCCGGGACGGCGCAGCCGGGAACGATGCCGCCCGACGCCCGGACTTTCCGGAGCGGGCAATCGCCTTATAGTGCGACCCACGCTCGGCCTCGGCCATACAGACAGGTCGGCGCCCCCAAACGACAAGGAGCTTGACTGATGGGACTTTTGGATGGCAAGAACGCGATCGTCACCGGTTCGGCCAGGGGTATCGGCCGCGCCACCGCCGAGCTGTTCGCGGCAAACGGCGCCCGGGTGCTGATCAACGACCTCGATGCCGACGCGGCAGAGCAGACCGCCTCCGAGATCGACGGCGAGACCGCCGTGTTCGCCGGGGACATGACCAAGGAAGACGCCGCCGACAAGCTGGTCGCCACCGCGCAGGAGGCCTTCGGCTCGATCGACATCGTGGTCAACAACGCCGGTTACACCTGGGACGGCGTCGCCCACAAGATGAGCGATAACCAGTTTCAGGCGATGCTGGACATCCATACGGTGGTGCCGTTCCGGGTCGCCCGGGCACTCGCCCCCCATTGGCGCGAGGCCGCCAAGGCCGAGGCGGCCGAGGGCACGGAGTACTTCCGCAAGCTGATCAACATCTCCTCGGTCTCCGGGACCATGGGCAACGCCGGCCAGGTCAACTACTCGGCCGGCAAGTCGGCCGTGGTCGGGCTGACCAAGTCACTGGCCAAGGAGTGGGGCCAGTTCAAGATCAACGTCAACGCGGTCGCCTTCGGTTTCGTCGAGACCCGCCTGACCGCCGCCAAGGAGGGTGCCGAAACGCTCACCGGCCCGGGCGGCGAGGAAATCCAGCTCGGCATCCCCGAGCAGACCCGTGCAATGGCCGCGATGATCATCCCGATCGGCCGTCCGGCCTCGCCGGAAGAGGCCGCGGGTCCGGTCATGTTCCTCGCCTCCAACCTGGCCGACTTCGTTCAGGGCCAGGTGCTGAACGTGACCGGCGGCCAGTTCGGCGGCATGTACAACTGATCTGCGTTGGCCGGCGGCCCGACCCCGAAAGGGGTCCGGGCCGAACCGGTCAGGATCGTCTGACCGCGCCGCCCGCTACTTCTTGCGGGCCTCGGCCGGCGGCTCGCCGCCTTCACCGGTTATCGCCGGCGGCGGCCATGGCCCGAACCAGTCGTCGCGCGCTCCGTCGAGGGTGATCACCGAACCGGAATGAAAAGCGCCGGCGTCGCTTGCCAGAAAAGCGAGTAGCCAGGCCATCTCCTCGGACTCCCCCACCCTTCCCATCGGAATCGTCCTGTGGACGGAGTCGACGATCTCCTTCGGGTACTTGTTGACGAAAGTATCGGTCGCAAACTGCCCGGCGGCGACCGCGCAGGTACGGATTCCGAAGCGTGACCATTCGATCGCCAGGGTCCGGGTCATGTTCTCGACCGCGGCCCGGGCGGCGCCGGAATGGACCATGCCCGGCATCCCGTTGTGCGGAGAAAGGGTGACGCTGAGCACGGCCCCGCCCTTCTGCGGGATGAATGCACGGGTCGCTGCGGCGTGGGTCATCAGCCAGGTGCCGGTCACGTTCAGATCGATCACCGTCCGGAAGCCCTTCGGGGTGATCGCCTCGGCCGGACTGAGGAACTGGCCGCCGGCGTTGTTGACCAGGGTGTCGATCCGGTCGTGCCGGGCCACCACTTCGTCGATGAACGCATCGACGCCAGCCTCGTCGCGGATGTCGACCGTGTTGAACTCGAAACTCCCGGGCAGGTCGGCGGCGAGACCGGCAGTCTCCTCGAGCGGTTCGCTCCGCCGGCCACAGCCTGCCACGGTCGCCCCCAGCCGCACCATCTCCAGGGCGGTTTCCCGGCCGAGGCCCGTCCCGGCGCCCGAGATCACCACCACCCGGTCGCGCAGCAGGTCGTCTCTGAAGATCCGGGATCGTATGGATTCGCCCATCAGTCGCGGCAAACCCTACCGTTGCCGCTGCCGCTGTAGGGTCGGCTCGATGACCGTGCACGCTGAAACACGACCGCTGGATACCCCCCTGCCCGGGGGCGCCGCCGGCTCTACCGTGACCGTCGAGCCGATCATCACCGGCACGTTCAGCTCCCCCGCGATCGTCGGCTCGAGCCCCAAAGGTCAGGTCGGCACCCTGAAGCTGCTGATGGAGGCCCGGAAGGAGAACCCGCCGATCCCGATCCCGGCCTTCCTGATCCGCCATCCCGAAGTGGGACCGATCATGGTTGACACCGGGCTGCATCCGTCCATCGCCTCCGACCCCAAGGAGAATCTCGGCCGTCTGGGTAGCTGGTTCAGCAAGCCGGAGCTCGGACCGGACGAGGACGTTCCGGCACAGTTGAGGTCAAAGGGCCTTGACCCGGGGTCGATACGCCTGGTGATCCTCACTCACCTTCACTTCGATCACGCCTCGGCCATAGCCGATTTCCCCGACTCGACCCTGATCGTGACGGCCGACGAGTGGCGGGCCGCCACAACCGGCCTGTTTCCGGTGTTCCGGGGCTACCGCCGCCAGCAGATCGACTACGCGTTCGATTTCAGGACGGTCGAGTTCGAGGGCGACCGCGTCCACTCCTATGCGAGTTTCGGCCGGACGATCGACCTGTTCGGTGACGGCTCGGTCCGGCTGGCCTCGACCCCGGGACACAGCGAAGGCCACCAGTCGGTGATCGCCCGTCTCAAGGACAGGGACATGCTGATCAGCGGCGACGCGATCTACCGGTCCGAACAGCTCGAAAAGGGATCGGACCTGCCCGGGCTGATGTCCGATGCCCACAACTATCGCCGAAGCCTGCAGGAGATCCGGCTGTTCAGCCAGCAGTACCCCGAGGCGGTGGTCACCCCGGGACACGATCCGGAGTTCTACGACGAGGTCCCGGAGAAATTCGAGTAGGGATCCGCGCCCTCGCCGGGGCGAGGCTGCGGCTAACGGGGTGAGACTTCGCCCGGGTCGGGGGCCGGGATCTTTCCCTCCAGGGCCTGCTTGACGCCGCGGCGGCCCTTCTCGTCGAGACCCGTGTACATCAGCTTGACCTGGTCGAACACCGTGTTCGAGGCCAGCTGCTGCTGCTCGCGGTCCGAATCCGGGGTGACCGGGAAGGTGATCGGCTCGCCGTACTGGACCGTCACTTTGGGGAAGGCCAGCTTCTTCCACTTGCGGACCGAACCGGATCCGTGGATCGCCACCGGCACTACCGGCACGCCGGACTCAAGCGCGATCCTGCCGATGCCGCGCCGCGGTTCCCCCAGATCGCCGGTCCGGGAGCGGCCGCCCTCGGCATAGACAAGGACCGCGCCGCCGCGGTCAAAGATCGCCCCCACCG
>JBGUDX010000128.1:0-5002 GCA_041821645.1 Acidobacteriota bacterium | reverse complement strand
CGGCGAGCGCTCGGTGGTCTGGGACCAGGCCGAGAACCGGCTGCATGCCCAGAAGGCGCTGCTCGAATACCTGTTGGGTTGAGCCCGGGTGCCGGCTGAGCCGGGACCGCGATGTCGCGGGATGGCCACTCACCGCCGATCGGTGCAAGAATCTCCGAGGCGGCCCCGTTGTGTATCGGTTAGCACGCCAGGTTTTCAACCTGGAAGGACGGGTTCGACTCCCGTCGGGGCTACTCGCGAACAGCCGGTGAACCCGCCTGAGTAGGGTCTGCACCGATGATTCCCGAGATCTCGATCGGCCCGCTGACCCTGCAGACGTTCGGGCTGATGTTCGCCATCGCGTTCATCGTCGGCGGGTTGATCGTCCACCGTCGCCTGATCGAACTCGGCAAGCCCGGTGACTGGGCCTACGAGGCGGTCTTCGCCGCGCTGATCGGCGGTCTGATCGGGGCCCGGCTCTACTTCATGGTCGACAACTACGACTCAGTCAAGGACGACCTGTTCGGAAACATATTCTCCGGAGGCGGACTGACCTGGTACGGCGGCGCGGTGGGCGGCGCGATCGGCGTCGTCCTGTGGGCCTGGTGGCGTGATTTCCTCAACCTGAAGATGCTCGACATCGCCGCGCCCACGCTGGCCGCGGCTTACGCGATCGGCAGGATCGGCTGCCAGCTCTCCGGGGACGGTGACTACGGCAAAGCCTGGGACGGGCCCTGGGCGATGGGCTATCCCGACGGCGTGGTCCCGACCGACCCCGGCGTGACCGTGCACCCGACGCCGATCTACGAGACCCTGACCATGGGGCTGTTCGCCTTCATCCTCTGGCGGCTGAGGGATCGCTTCCGCTTCGGCATCCTGTTCGCGATCTACCTCGTCGGCGCCGGCACCGAGCGCTTCCTGGTCGAGTTCGTGCGGACCAACACCGAGGTCGCGATCGGCCTCACGGCGGCCCAGTTCCAGAGCCTGGCGATGATCGTGGCCGGCCTGATCTGGATCATCACGATCAAGGTTCGCAACGGAACCCTGGCCCGCCCGGCCGATCAGGTCACCGCTGCAGGCACCGCGCCGCAAAAGGCATAATCACCGTCCCGGGCGGTTAGCTCAGTTGGTAGAGCACCTGCTTTACACGCAGGGGGTCACTGGTTCGAGCCCAGTACCGCCCATCGTCGAGCCCAGTACCACCAATACGAGGAGAAGCAATAGTGAGCAAGTACATATTCGAACCGGGACACACCGAGGCAGGCTTCCGGGCCCGCCACATGATGGTCAGTTGGGTCAGCGGCATGTTCAAGGACGTCCATGGTGAGATCAACTTCGATCTCGAGGACCCGGTAGGCGCGAGCTTCACCGGGGTGATCGACGCGACCAAGCTGTGGTCCGGCGAGCCGGATCGCGACGCGCATCTTCGCAGCGCCGACTTCTTCGACGTTGACGAGTATCCGCAGATCGAGTTCTCCGGTCAGATCACCGAGCGGGTCGGCGTCACTCAATTCAGGGGCGAGGCCGAGTTGACGATTCGCGGCACCACGCAGACTGTCCCGCTTGAAATCAGATACCTCGGTCAGTGGGTGACCCCGTTCTGGGAGGGCGACGAGAACAAGGGCGACATGCGCAGGATCGGCTTCGAAGCCCATACCAGGATCAACCGCCACGACTTCGGTGTCTCCTGGCAGGGCGAACTCCCCGGCGGCGGCGTCGTTGTTTCCAACGAGATCGGCATAGCTCTCGGCCTGGAGGCGATCCACGAGGGCGACCTTGAAAAGACCGGTGCGATCGCCTTCTACAGGGGCGACGGCAACTGATTACCCCGCTCGCACCTCAGGTGATCAGTCGCGCCAGCGGCGCTCGAACGGCAGGCGCCACGTATGGGGGAGGATCAGTTCGTGGACGTCTTTCGGGCCCCAGGATCCGCGGTCGTAGATCTGGACGTCTGGCGGGTCCTCGAGCATCGGGGCCGAGGCGGCCCAGAGGCGCTCGATTCCGTCGGCCGTGGTGAACAGGGTGTGGTCGCCGGCCATCGCGTCACGGATCAGGCGCTCGTAGGCCCTCAGCGTGTGCTCCTCCTTGCCGGCGTCGCTCAGCGAGAACTGGAGGCTGGCCTTGTCGAGCAGCATGCCGGGGCCGGGCTGCTTGCCGTAGAAGGAAAGCGAGATCCGGGATGACTCATCCAGGTCGAAGGTGAGGTGGTCGGGCCCATACTGACCGACCCCGGAATCGGCCGGGAACATGCTCTTTGGCGGGGCCCGGAAGGCGATCGAGATGATCCGGCCACCCTCGGCCATCTTCTTTCCGGTCCTCAGGTAGAACGGCACACCGGACCAGCGCCAGTTGTCGATGCTGGCCTTGATCGCGATGAAGGTCTCGGTTTTCGAATCGGCCGAAACCCCCTCTTCGTCCCGGTAGCCCTCGTAGCGCCCCCGGACCACGTGTTCGGGCATGATCGGTTTGAGCGAGCGGAAGACCTTGTTCCTTTCCTCGGTGATCGAGGCCGGTTCGAGCGCGACCGGTGGTTCCATCGCCACGAAGCCGAGGATCTGGAGCAGGTGGGTCACCACCATGTCCCGGAAGGCGCCGGTCGCGTCGTAGAACTTGCCGCGCCCGTCGACCGAGAGAGTCTCGGGCACGTCGATCTGGATGTGATCGATGTGGTTGCGGTTCCAGATCGGCTCGAACAGGCCGTTGGCGAACCTCAGGGCGAGGATGTTCTGGGCCGCCTCCTTGCCGAGGAAGTGATCGATCCTGAAGACCCGTTCCTCGGGAAAGACCTGGTGGACCTTGTCGTTCAGCTCCTTGGCCGAGGCGAGGTCGGTTCCGAACGGCTTTTCCATGACGATCCTCGAACGCCCGACCAACCCGGCTTCGCCCAGCATCTGGACTACCGAAGTGGCGGCTTTGGGCGGAACGCTGAGGTAGTGGAGGCGGCGGGCCGGCTGTCCGATCGAGGCCTCGGCCTCGGCCACCGCGGTTGAGAGCCCGGCCGGCCCGGCCGGCCCGGAGGCCTGGCTGACGTAGCTCAGGCGGCTCTCGAACCGCTGCCAGCATTCTTCGTCGAACCCGTCGAACCCGTCGAACCCGTCGAACCCGTCGCGGCCGAAGCTCTCGCAGGCCTCCCGGGTCAGCTTGCGGAATTCTGTGGTGCTTCGCTCCTCCAGCGAAGTGCCGACGATCCGGCAGTCAGCCAGCTGGCCCGCTCTTTCGAGGTGCAGCAGCCCGGGCAGCAGCTTGCGTCTGGCCAGGTCACCGGTCGCCCCGAACAGGACGATGACGTGAGGTTCCGGGGGCTCGAACGCCGAGGCGTCGGCGTCTCGTGGTCCGTTTTCGTTCATGGCTCAATCTATCCGGGATTGAAACGGCTCTGGCAAGGCCGGGCGTCAAGATTCAGTGAGCCCGGCCGGCGGCCTGGCCGCGATCGCTGCGATTCGGCCGCACCACAGGCCGAACAGGGCTACCGCGACAAGGGCGCCGAGCCAATGAAGGCCGACTACCACGGCGATCAGGCTGGGCAGGCCGGCGAGTACCGCGCCGAGAATCGTCCGGGCTCGCGGGAGATCGAGCACCGTGGCGGTGAAGGTGGCGCAGATGAGCCAGGCCGCCGGCCCCGAGAACCAGCCCCAGGACTCGAAAAACGATTTCGGCAGGGCGATGGCGAGCACGATCGAGAAGACGGCGACCGAAGCCAGCTGGATCAGGGTGCTCTTCAGGAGGACGGCTCGGTTCATCGGGTTGTGCGATCTGGTCGGAGGTTCGCCGGGCCGGTCGGAAGGCCTGATGGAGGCCCGGGACGCCCGGATCCCGGCGTATAATTGCAGGCCGATGAACCTGATCCGTAGGCCAGCCCTCCGGCAGACCCGGAGACGGGTCGCCTCGATTTTCGCCGGCACGGCGCTGCTGGCGCTGCTGGTCGCGGTCGGCGGGACCTCACCGGCAACCGCGACCGGCGGTGGCACGCTGGTCCGGGCAGACGTCTCCCAGGCCGGAAGGCTTCTGATCGTTCAGGTTCGCACCAGGGATCAGATCGCGCTGAACGATCTGGCACGGCAGCCCGATTTCAACCGTCCCGCGGCGAAGTATCTCTGTCTTGAAATCAACCGGGCCGGGCACAAGGTCATCTCGAGGATCTGCCTGGGTGGCCAAAACCGGCCCCACCATGTCGTGGGGGTTTCCCGGACCCTGCGGAGCGGCAAGGTCATCTCGAAGAAGACGGTCCAGGCGACGGTCACGCGGGTCAAGGGCAAGAAGCTGGTGTTTTCTTTCCAACCCGGCGCCGCCCGGCTGGTGCCGGGCCGGTATTCATGGCGGGCAGCGCTCGCCGGGGTGGGGTGCCCCTCCGGCTCTACCGGCTGCCACAGCTATCTGCCGGCCGACCGTCGGGCCGGTTATGAGATCAAGCCGATCATCGCGGTCGGTTGCACCGGCGGCAACGGACAGGTCGTGCGCAGAGGGCCGGCCGCCGGCAAGCGGGTTGCCCTGACTTTTGACGATGGGCCGAGCGCCTATACGCCCGGAGTGCTCCGTGTGCTCAGGAAGAAGAAGGTGAAGGCGACCTTCTTCATGCTCGGGCAGCGGGTCAACGCCGATCCTTCGACCGCCCGCCGGGTGCTGGCCGCCGGTCACGAGATCGGCAACCACAGCAACGGTCACGCACCGCTGCCGGGGCGCGCCGACATTCGATATACCAGCAGCCTGATCCGCAGCCGGACCGGCTTCAGGCCCTGCCTGTTCCGTCCTCCTTACGGGGCGATCAGCGGCTCGGTCGTATCCGGGGCGAAAAGCGCCGGCATGAAGACGGTGCTCTGGGACGTGGATACCTCCGACTGGAGCACCCCGGGGTCGGGCTCGATCGCGGCTTCGATCAGGAGTGCCAGGGCGGGGTCGATCGTGCTGATGCACGACGGCGGCGGCCCCCGCGGTCAGACCATCGCGGCCCTTCCGGGGGCGATCAGGAGCCTGCGCAGCCGCGGCTACCGGTTCGCCACGGTCTCGCGGCTGCTCGGCAACCGCA
>JBGUDX010000127.1:0-5012 GCA_041821645.1 Acidobacteriota bacterium | reverse complement strand
GGGCAAGGGTGTCTCTCCCTGCGCCAAGGCCATCACCTACAGCTTCAAGGGCAAGATGAACAACAAGAAGGCGAACGCCCAGACCAAGATCTTCGAAAACGGAGTGCAGTTCGCCAATTCGACTCTGCTGGTGAAGAAGAAATAGCTTGAGCCGAATGCCCGGCAGTAGACCGGACACGCCGGGAAGGTTCTGAGACAGACTTGTCGTTTCGCACCCGCTGGAAGATCTATGAGTACGTTCGCAACACCCTCTGGATAGTCCCAGCGGGATTTTCAGTGATCGCCATCTCACTCGGCATTCTGGTCCCGCACCTCGACGAGCAGCATTCGACGACGATCGGCATTTCCTACGGCCCAGGCGCGGCCCAGGGCATCCTCGCGGCGATTGCCGGCGGCATGATCACCTTCACCGGCTTCGTGTTCTCGATCCTGCTGCTGGCGGTCCAGTTCGGCTCAAGCCAGTTCTCCCCGCGCATGCTGCGCCGCTTCCTGCGGGATCCGACCACCAAGATCGCGCTGGGCATGTTCATGTCCACCTTCCTCTACGCCCTCCTTGTACTGAGTACGCTCGGACGCGTCGGTGCCAGGAACGCCCGGGACGGGATATTTGTCCCCGACTACTCGGTCTCGCTGTCGCTGGTCTTCCTCTTGCTCAGCATGATGGTCTTCCTCCGCCTGATGAGCAGGACCACACAGGGTCTGAGAGTTGCGTCGGTACTTGGTGAACTCGGGGAGGACGGCTCAAAGATGCTGGACAAGATCTACCCTGATCGGGAGTCGGGTCCGGAGGACCGGGTCTCCCTGCCTGAATCCGACTCCGGAACGGAGACCAGAACAGTCATCTACGAAGACGAGCCCGGGGTCCTGCAGAGCATCGACCGGAAGGGGCTGGTTGAGATCGCCGGCGAGAATGAGGTGGTAATCGAGTTGCTGAGACCGGTCGGTGACGTGCTCTATTCGGACGCCCCTCTTTTCCGGATCCACGGTGCGAGCGAATCGATCGACGACGACAAGCTGAGACGATCGATGGCGGTCGGGGACGAACGTTCGATGGAGCAGGACCCCACTTTCCTGTTCCGGCTGCTTGCCGACATCTCCTCGAAAGCGTTGTCTCCGGGAGTCAATGACCCGACGACCTCGATCCAGGCACTCGATCAGATCGAGTTGCTGCTGCGTCAGCTAGGCACACGACGGCTGACCCCGGGGGTCCGCCTCGACGGTAGCGGTCAGGCCCGGCTCATCTACCCGACTCCTTCCTGGGAGGATTTTCTCAGCATCGCGCTTGATGAAACCCGCTACTTCGGCGCCGAGTCGATCCAGGTCGCCCGCCGGATGCGGGCCCTGCTCGAGGGTCTCCGCAAGGAGGTCCCGAGCTACCGGCGGCCGGCGGTCGATGCCCATCTGGCAATCCTCGATTCGAGCATCGAGCAGACCTTCTCCGGGAGGGCGGAATTCGAGCTCGCGGCGACCGGGGACCGGCAGGGAATAGGTTCACCACACTGATCCCGCTGATCCTCGACGTCGATACCGGGATCGACGACTCGCTGGCCCTGCTCCACGCGGTCGCCGAGGTCGAAGCCGATCTGGTTTCGGTCACTACGTGCGCCGGCAACGCCGGCCTGGAGTCGGTCACCAGGAACAGCCTGGCCGTGCTCGAGCTGGCCGGCCGGAGTGAGGTCGAGGTCGCCGTCGGCCGGGCATCGCCGCTCTGTCGACCGCTCGTCACCGCTCCCGGGACCCATGGGCCCGAGGGAATCGGGCGGGCGAAGCTACCCGCCCCCGCGAGCTCTCCGTCCGACCGACCGGCCCACTCGCTGATCATCGAGATGGCCCGCGAGCGCCCGGGCGAGCTGACCCTGGTCGCGCTGGGGCCGCTCGGCAACGTCGCCGACGCCGTGCTGGCCGAACCGCACCTGCCACGGCTGCTCAGGCGGCTGGTGATCATGGGCGGCAACTTCCCGGACACCGACGAGCCGGCTTCGGCCGGGGGCCGGAACACGGCGGTCGATCCCGAGGCGGCATCGATCGTCTATCGCGAATTCGGACGCGGCGGCGCACCCCTTCCGCTGGTGGTCGGCCTCGGGGTGACCAAGGGAGCAACCATCCTGCCGGCCGATCTCGAGGCGCTTCGCGGGCGGACAGGAGACACGCCGATCACCCGGTTCGCCGAGGAGGCACTCGGATTCCGGTTCGACTACAACCATGCAAACGAAGGCTTTCGCGGCGCATTCGCGCACGATTCGTTCGCACTCGATGCGGTTCTCGACCCCGGACTGGTCGAAACGGAGCGACTCCCGCTCGCGGTCGAGACCGGCGATGACTCCGGCGCTTCACCCCGGTTGATCGTGAATCCGGACGACGAGGCCGGGTCCGACGCCGAGGTCGCGGTCAACGGCGACGGTGCGCGCCATGTGGAGCGACTGATGAACAGCCTGGCCAGACTGGCCGCCTAGCCCGCCCCGAGGCCGACGCCGGGCCTCAGGCGGCCGGGTTGCCGTCCGGCTGGACGACCTGCCAGTTGCCACCGAACTCGACGACGTTGTGGCAGAGAACCTCGCCCGGAGGATCGTCGACGTAGTAGTAGAGCGGTCGGTCGGCGTATGTGACCTGGGTGGTGCCGTCGTCGCGCTTGGTGGTGCCGAGCAGTTTCGATTCTGCCCCACCGGCGGCTTGCGGTTCGCCCTTGGTCAGGACCGGCGGCCAGGCCGAGGCGCAATCGCCGTAGCACTCGCTGGTGGATGAATTCTCCTTGTCGAACAGGTAGATCGCCTGGTCGCTGCCGTCGAAGAGGATGGTGCCGAATGAAGAGTCGGAGGTGGTGATCTTGATGCCGGACTTGTCCTGTTTCTGGCTGGATTCCCCGCCTTCGGAGCCGCCCGCCTGCCCGTTGCCGGCGGTTCCGGTTTCGCCGGTGACCGCGGCGGAGGTCTCGGTCTCGGTGGCACCATCGCCTGAGTCATCGCTGGAGCAGGCTCCGAGGGTGAGGGCGACCGCGAGAAGGGGTATTGCTAGAAGTGATCTGTTCATGCTGCGATTCTCTCGTAACACTGTTACAGGTCGATTAACCGGTCGAACAGTTGATCTTACTGCGGCTCCAACAGTTGATCGTGCCGCTCTTCAATGTATAGAGTGTTTCCAATGGCAGAGGGATTTCGTCACCGGGGAGAGAGTCTGGGTGGCCGGATCGGTTCCGGCCTGTTCGGCGCCCTGCTCTGCGGGCTCTTGCTCCTGGCGCCGGCAGCACCCGCAGGCGCTGCGGCGGCCGACGGCCCGAAGATCAGGGTGACACCCAAAAACCCGTACTACGACCTGCTGCAGGCCCAACAGCGTCCGCAGGTCCGTCTCGGCACCCGGCTCAAGGGCTGTCGCATCGCCCCGTATTCCGACTGTAAAGGCGCCGACCTGAACGGCCAGGAGCTGGATGGGGCGATGCTCGACTACGCCCGCCTCCAGAGTGCCGACCTCTCGGGCACCAGACTCGATTCCGCTTCGATTTCATTCGCCAACGGAAAGAGGCTGAACCTGAGCGGGGCCAGCCTGGTCGGGACCTCTCTGGACCGGGCCTCGATGGGATCGGCCAACCTGAACGGGGCGATGCTGCGATTTGCGAGCCTCGGTGAGACCTACCTGAGGAAGGCAACTCTGCGCGGAGCGATCCTCAACTTCGGCAGCATCACTGGCGCTGATCTGCGAAAAGCCGACCTGAGGGGTGTCCTCCTGACCTCCTCCAATGCGATCGGCGCGAACCTTCAAAATGCCGACCTTCGTGGGGCCAACCTCGGCGACGCGGACCTGACCGGCGCCCGACTGGGCGGCGCGAACCTGGAAGGGGCCCAGTTCTGCAACACGATCATGCCGGACGGCTCGGTAAAAGCACCGTTCGATGGTCCCCTGTGTCCCGAGCAGCTGCCGCCGGCACAGCCAGGCGCCCCTCCGATTTACATCGGGGCATCCAGCCCGTTCTATGTTGCGATCAACGCTCTTGAGAACGTCCCGCAGGTAGATCCCGGAATCGTGATCAACGGCTGCCGAATAATCTCCTACACATCCTGCCCCCGGGCCGAGCTCCGCAGAGCGATACTCCAGGGAGGATTCCTCTCATACGCCGACTTCACCGAGGCGGACTTCCGCGGAGCAAACATCCTCCAGGCTGCGATCGCCTACTCGAATGCGCAACGCGCAAACTTCTCCATCTCGAAGGACAGGGGGGCGAACTCCAGGTATCCCGGACTTGGAGGAACCGCGATCAACCGGGCCGATCTCAGAGACTCGAAGATGCATCGGGTCGGCTTTCAGCTTGCGACCATGACCGGGGCGCGCCTCGACCGGGCCGATCTGTTCAAAGCGGAACTGACCCAAGCCGGAGCTACGGGTGCCTCGTTCAGGGAAGCGCTGCTGCGAAGGGTCAAAGCAGCGGACGGGGCCTTTTCGGGGGCCGACCTCAGCAGGTCGATCGCCGTGTATTCCGACTTCACCCACGCCGGCTTCTCCGGTGTCAAAGCCCGTGGAATCAGTCTCGAGGGCGCGACTCTGAAACGACTGGTCGGTCCCCGGGCAGACCTCGCCCGTGCCCATGCTCCGAAGGCCGATTTCCGGCGGGCCACCCTGAACGGCGCGAATCTCTCCGGGGCAGACTTGCGCCGAGCTGACTTGCGCCAGGCTGACCTGCGCAAGGCTGACCTCAGAAACGCCAACCTCAAAAACGCCGATCTCCGCAACGCCCGGCTCGGGAAGACCCGGCTCAAAGGGGCGAAGTTCTGCCGGACCCGAATGCCGGGCGGCAAGATCCGCGGCAACTGCAGCTGAATCTCGAGTTCAGGCTTCGTTAATAAGCGAACGGGAGACTCTGTCCGGATCTGCCGAGTCGTACCGATACCCTGAGGAGTGAAATGAGAAACCGTTCGAAAGCACTTTCCGCCCTGGCGGGAACAATCCTGATTGCTGCGCTCGGCCTGACCGCGCTCTCCCCTGCCGCCTCCAGCACCCCCTCAGGAGACGCCGGCCTTTCCGGC
>JBGUDX010000126.1:0-5032 GCA_041821645.1 Acidobacteriota bacterium | reverse complement strand
CAGCGCCCCGAATGTGCCGGGCGCCCGGACTCCCCGGCTCCCCGGCTGCGCTGAGCGGCTGCCCGGCTACGGGGTCAGCAGGTCGCCGGACGAAGACACCCGGCTCGGTCCGACCAGCATCCGGGCGGTCCCTGTGCTCAGGTTCGAGCTGAGCCGGTAGATCCCGGTAGGCAGGCCCGCCTTGAACGAGGCCGACCCGTTGGCGACCAGCGGCTGAACCCGCTTGATCGGGCCCTCGAGCAGCAACTTGCCCGGGACTGAAACCTCGTTTGCGAGCGCGAACTTGACCACGAGCGGCACCCCCTTCTCAGCCTGATTCTGCGGGGCGGCGCGATTCTGATCGATGTTCGCCTGGCGTTCGCCAGGCAGCCCCACTGCCTCAGGGGTCACCTCGATCGCGTTGCCGGTGACCGCGACGCTCACGACCGTTGGGATCGGCGGCCGGGGCTCGTTCTCGTGACTACTCGCTGAACAGCCGGAAATCACTACGGCGACCGCCAGGAGTGCAGCGACACAGGATGAGATTCCCCTCACGAACTAGAATCTATCCAACTCGGGGGCGTCAACCCGTCCAGACGGATCGCCGTTCCCCGACCATCCGGTCGAGTTCGATCTGGATCGCGGTTCGTATCCGTTCGGAAATCTCCTGGACTTCGGCCGGGTCGGAAGCCGTTTCGGGCGAATATTCGCTCATGTCGATCGGCTCGAGGAAGCGGATCCGGAACTTGGCCGGCATGTACATCAGTCCGGCAGCGAGCCCGAAAAGCGGGAAGGTGGGGGTGATCGGAAAATAGATCAGCCCCGAGAGCTTCTGCAGCAGACGCAGGTGGGCGAAGATCGGCATCGCTTCTTCGCCGCCTACCAGTGCGATCGGCACGATCGGGACCTGGGCCCGGATGGCGGTACGGACAAACCCGCCACGGCCGAACCGCCGCAGACGGTAGCGCTGCCAGTAAACCTTGCGGCTGCCCTTCTGGCCCTCGGGGAATACGACCGCCAGCCGGCCCTCGTCTCTGAGCAGCCGCTGGGCGTTTTCGCGGTGCGCGGGCACCATGCCCATCTTGTTGGCGATCATCGACACCCCCGGGAAACCCTTGAACCAGTCCTCGCCGAGCATGTACAGCGGGCGCGGGGAAGGGAGCTCATTGCGGATCGCCTGCATGATCATCGGCCCATCCGGGGGCAGGGCCCCGGAATGGTTGGAGACGAGAAGTGCCCCACTGTCGCCGGGGACGTTCTCGATGCCCTCGGCCTCGACCCGGAACCAGTAGCGGTAGTAGAAGTTGAGCAGTGGCTCGATCAGCGAGACGAAGTTCTCCGAGCGGCCCCAGTCATCCAGCGAGCGGCCGTCCTCGGCGGCCGGAAGCAGGTCGCGAAGGTCGTTCAGGCCGGCTTCGGCTGCCGCGAGCTCCTGTGGCGACGGTGCCGGGTCGGGCTCGGCGACGTATGGGTCGGCCCGGGGATCCCATGGGGGAACCGGCTCACCGGGAGCGGATCCGTCGTCGGGATCGGGCTTCCGGGATGGCTTGCCGCCGAACAGGGGGCTGTCCGACCCGAGCGGGGATCCGCCCAGTCCCTGATGGCGAGAGCTCATTCGAGCGGCCCCCGCGAGAACGGCAGCTCGACGACTTCGGCCGGCACCTCTCCGAGCGCCGAGTCCACCGTCACGGTGTCGCCCGGTTCGGCCTCCTTGCGCAGGATGGCCATCCCGATCCGGCCGTACGCCGGGGATACGGTGGCGGTGCCCACGGCGCCCAGCTCCCGGTCGGGATTCCTGATCGTGTCTCCCCGCCCGACCGGACCGGAGAGCCGGAGCCCACGCAGGTGACGGTTGGGGCGCCCCCGGTAGTGCAGGCGGGCCACCGGTTCCTGGCCGATGTAGCAGCCCTTGGTGAAATCGACAGCGCGTTCGACGATCCCCGCCTCGGCCGGCATGGCCGCCTCGGTCATATCGGCTCCGTATAGAGGGCGGCCGGCCTCGACCCGCAGGATTTCAGCCGCCGCCGCCGAAATCGGGACGGCGCCACGGGTCGTGAGCTCGGCGACAACCGCGTCGCGGTCTCCGGACCGGTAGATGACGTCCTGACCGGACTCGGTGGCCACTGTCAGACAGGAAGCCCCGGCCAGGGTCAGCTCGGTGAAGTCGTGCTCGCCGCCGGGGGCGACGCCGGTCACCTCGGGGGAGGCGGGACCGATCAGCGAGACCACCTCTCTCTCGGACCGGCTGACCTCGACCTCGCGACCGATCTTGTAGGTGTTCAGGTGCTTGACGAGCCTGCCCGCGGTTGCGCTGTCGGCATCGATCCAGAACTCATCATCGCCGAGACGAAGCAGGCGAAGATCGGCCTGGATGTGGCCCTTTCGGTCGAGCAGCACCGCGTAGTGGCCGCTGCCCGTAGCCAGCCCTTCGACCTCATTGGTGATTTGTCCCTGGAGGAACTCGGCGGCTTCGGAGCCCTCGACGGTGATGGATGCCCGGCCCGAATCCGTCAGCAGACCGCAGGCCTCGCGCATCTGGCGGTATTCGGCGTCGAGATCGGGACCACCGGCCGCGGGGTTTTCCGGCTGGTCGTGATCGGGCCTGAGCGTCGGAGTCATGAGGCGATTCTAGAAGAGCGTGAGCGGTAGGCTTGGACCATGCCGCTGAGCGACGATTTTCAGGACCTGCTCGATTCCCTCCCGGAGGACTGGACCGACCTCGAATTCGACTTGCGTATCGACGATGAGTCGCGCTACATCGATGCCGCGGTCGAGTTGACCCGAATCAACGCCCAGCCGTATTCCAAGGCCGGCTGGCACTGGCGCATCCCGGTCGCCCACCACTTCGGCAAGGCCGCCGCGGCGCAGACCGTGCTCGGCGTAATGGAGCGGCTTGACGGCGGAGGCTATGAAGGGGAGCTTCAACTGCGCGAAGTCCGTGAGGGCCGGTCCGAGGTAGTGCAGATGTGGGGCCGACCCGAGAGCGTGCGCGAAGAATTCCGCAAGCGCCGCTCGATCTGAGCCGATGGCCCGCGTGCTTGCCTGCGTCGATGATCTGATGCTGGCCAGCCGGGTCGGCGAATCGCTGAAGGCGGCCGGCCACGAGGTCGAGTTCGCGCCCTGTCTTCCGGACAGCACGGATTCCGACCTGATCGTCTGTGATCTCGAAATCTGTGATGCCGCGGCCGTCGCGGGGCTCGAGCCTCCCTCGATCGGCTTCTATTCGCACCTCGACACAGAAACTCGCGCCGGCGCGACTTCGGCCGGGGTCGATCTGGTGATCCCGCGCTCGAGGATGTCGCGCGAGCTGCCGGCCCTGGTCGATCGGCTGCTCGGCCCGGGCTGAGCTCCTGAATCGCCCGCGGCCGGTAGACTCGCGCCCGCACTTGACCCCGGACCTGTTCGGAACGGAGAGGAAGGCTAGACTTTCCCCTCCCGCCTGAATACCGGTGGGAATCAATCAAAAAGCCACGGAGGTTGGATTACATGCAAGATCGCGGTCTCGCCGCATACATCGCCGAACTGGTCGGGACTTTTTTCCTGGTCTTCTTTATCACTGCGGTCGGTGTTCTCTTCATATCGGTAGGGGACTCCGCTCAGTTCGGCTCGGACTACGCGGTCGTCGGCCTGGTCTACGGCTTCATCCTCATGGTCCTGATCATCGGGATAGGCATGGCCAGCGGCGGTCACTTCAACCCTGCGATCACCCTGGGCGCGGCGATGATGAAGAAGATCGCTCCGGTTGATGCGGTCATCTACGTTCTGGCCCAACTCTCTGGCGGCGTACTCGGCGCCTTGCTGACCAAAGGGCTGCTCGAGGACGAAGGGCGCGCCTCCAACTGGGGCGCCGCGACGGTCAGTCCGTTGCTCGGCAGTGCCTCCCAGGGCGCCATTGTCGAGGCTCTGGGAACGTTCCTGCTCGTCCTGACGGTACTCGCCGTGGCGCTCGGGATCAAGGCCAAGAAGGAATGGGCACCGCTGGCGATTGGTCTCACTTTCGCCACGATCGGCATGGTATTCGGCCCGCTCACCGGCGCTTCGGTCAACCCGGCCCGCTGGTTCGGCCCGGCCCTGGTGGCAACCGACTTCGGCGACGCGTGGGTCTACATCATCGGTCCGATAGTCGGCTCTCTGCTGGCCTTCCTGTTCTACAAGTTCGTGCTAGTAAAAGGTGACGCCGAGGCCGAGACCACGGTTGCGCCCGGCACACAGGAATAGGCGGGCAATGCCGGCCGGCCCGGCAGCAGGAATGTGATCCGGAGGGCCCCGCTAGCGGGGCCCTCCGTCGTTTAATCGGCCACGCCGACCGGCGGGACCGGTTCAGGGCCGCTTCTTCAGTCCGGCGCCGGGTCTTGAAGTCCGGCGCCGAGTCTGGCGGCACGCCCGGCCACCGACTTGCGCCGGTCGTGGGACAGGTGTTCGAGTTCCGGCAGCAGCCAGCGGGCCAGCCCGGGATCGGTTGCCGACCAGTCGGCCAGAACCGCCATCGCGGTGTTCAACACGATCCAGTCATCGGAATCGGTCAGATAGCCGCGGACGAGCGCCGTGGCCCGGTCACGTTGGCCGGCGTCGAGCCCTTGACCGAGATGCTGGAGCATCTGGGCCGAATGCCACTGGACCGACGGCTGATCAATCCCGCCGACCTCGGTCAGGATCCGGTCGGCGTGCGGCGCAAACCACTCGGGACGCTCCCGGCAGGCTTTCTCCAGAGCGTCACCGGCCCGCATGCGCACCAGTTCGTCGGGAGACCGGAGAGCCGCGAAAAGCTCCTCGAGCCGGGCCCGGTCCGCGAGAACTTCGGTGACCACCTCGCCGGTTCGCCCCAGCGAGTTGCGATGGCCGCCCGCGAGGACTTCGGTGAACGGTTCGTCCATCCGGTGTCCGCCGCTCCGGCTCCGTTCACTTGACCCTGAGCGTTCCTTCCATGCCGGCCTCGCGGTGACCCGGAACCGAGCAGTAGTACGTGTAGTCACCGGCCTTGGCGTCAAATGTCACGACCTCGCTTGAGCCTGTGATGACCGAGCTCCTGGCCACTTCCTTGTCGCCCTGCTCG
>JBGUDX010000125.1:0-5043 GCA_041821645.1 Acidobacteriota bacterium | reverse complement strand
GGCGGTGGCGCGCGCGCAGACTGACGATACGGAGACCGTGGTCAAGCTTGAGCAGGGGCAGACGGTCACCACCGGCGAGGTTCCGGTCGCCTCCGCGGCGATCTATGCCCCCGGCGGCCGGGCCTCCTATCCGTCATCGGTGGTCATGGGCTGCGTGACCGCCCGAACGGCCGGGGTGGCACGGGTCGTCCTCGTCACTCCTCCGGGACCGGATGGCCGGGTCAACCCGACGACCCTGGCCGCCGCGGCGCTGTGCGGGGTCGATGAGATCTACGCGGTGGGCGGCGCCCAGGCGGTCTTCGCCCTGGCCCGGGGAACCGAATCGATCACCCCGGTAGACGTGATCGCCGGACCGGGGAACTACTGGGTCCAGGCAGCAAAACGCAGCGTGTCCGGAGAGGTCGGGATAGATTCCCCGGCCGGGCCCTCGGACCTGATGGTCGTTTTCGGCCGCGAATCCGACCTCGGTCCGGTCGCGCTCGATCTCTGCGCCCAGGCCGAGCACGGGAGTGAAAGCCCGCTGGTCGCGGTCGGCCCCGACCGGCAGACGCTCGACCGTCTGGCCGAGCAGGTCGAGTCGGTGGCCGCACGCGAGCCGAGCGTCAACGACTGCCGCCTCGCACTGATCGCCGCCCCCGGCCCTGACGGGGCGATCGACCTGGCCAACGCGTTCGCGCCCGAGCACCTTCAGTTGATGGATCCCGGCTCGGCTGCGCTGGCGACCCGGGTCCGGACCGCGGGGTGCGTGTTCACGGGTCCGGAAGCGGGAACGGCGTTCGGTGACTACCTGGCCGGCTCGAACCACATCCTGCCGACCGACGGTACCGGGCGGATATTTGGCCCACTTTCGCCGGCCACATTCAGGCGCAAGACGGCGCGGGTAAGCTTGGACCGGCAAGCGGCGGCCCTGCTGGCCGGCCCACTGGATGTGCTGGCCCGGGCGGAAGGGCTTCCGGTGCATGGCCGTTCGGCCACCGCACGGATCCAACACCCTGAGGAAGACGATGAGTAGGCAGGCGACAGTAACCAGAAAGACGAACGAAACCGGGATCGAGGTCGAACTCGATCTCGACGGCGACGAACGCTCAGCGACGACCGGGGTCGGGTTCTTCGACCACATGCTCGACCTGCTCGCCCGTCACGCCAATATCGGACTGGTGGTCAAGGCCGAGGGCGACCTGGACACCGGTTCGCACCACACGGTGGAGGACGTCGGTATCGCGATCGGGCAGGCGCTCGACCGGGCGCTCGGTGACCGCAGCGGGATCCGGCGCTACGGATCGGCGATCCTGCCGATGGACGAGGCGTCGGCCGGGTGCGCACTCGATATCTCCGGAAGGCCACTGCTCGTTTTCAGGGGCGACATCCCCGCGACTTCGATAGCCAACTACGAGACCGAGCTGACCGAGGAGTTCTTCCGGGCGGTCGCCAACGGTTCGAAGATGACCCTGCACATCGAGATCCGCTACGGGTCGAATGTCCACCACATGATCGAGGCGGCGTTCAAGGCCTTTGCCAGGGCGCTCCGCGTGGCGATCTCGATCGACCCCGATGAAGAGGGCGTGCCGAGCACCAAGGGCACGCTGAGCAGTTGAGCCCGGGGCCGGCCCTCGCCATCCTCGATTACGGGATGGGGAACCTGCGCTCGGTCGAAAAGGCGCTCGAGCGGATCGGGGCCGAACCGTGCATAACCTCGGACGCGGACCGCATCGCACAAGCGGACGGCCTGATTCTGCCGGGGGTCGGGGCCTTTCCGAGGGCGATGGCCCGGATCCGTGAGATCGGCCTCGACCGGGCGATAGGCGACGCGGTGGCCCGTGGCGTCCCTCTGCTGGGAATCTGCCTGGGGCTTCAGCTGCTGTTCGAGAGCTCGACCGAGCAGGGAGGGGCCGACGGTCTCGGCCTGCTGGAGGGAACGGTGGTCGAAGTCCCTGCCGGGGGACGAAAGGTGCCACACATAGGATGGGCACCGGTCCAGTGGGAAGCGGCCTCGCCTCTGATCGAGGGCTTGAGGCCGGGTGAGCCGTTCTACTTCGTGCACTCGTTCGTCGCAGATCCGTCGCCTGACGAGTTGATCGGTACGACCGGGTACGGCGGGCGGTTCGCATGCGTGGCCGGCCGCGGAAGCGTGTTCGGAGTCCAGTTCCACCCGGAGAAGTCGAGCCGGGCCGGGCTTCGGCTGCTCGAAAACTTCTCCGGGATCTGCATGGGGCGAGGACCGGGGGCATGATTCTCTATCCGGCTATAGACATCCTCGACGGCAAGGCCGTACGGCTCGCCCAGGGCGAATATGACCGTGAGACGGTCTACGACGACGATCCCGTTGACGCAGCCCGTCGCTGGGCCGAGGGCGGTGCCGGCTATCTGCATGTGGTTGATCTCGACGGGGCCAGAGCGGGCCGGCCGGTAAACCTGAAGGCGATCGGCAGGATCGCCGAAGCGGTCGAGTGCCCGATCGAGGTGGGCGGCGGGCTGCGGGACGAGGCGGCGGTCGCAGAAACCCTGGCGGCAGGCGCGTCCCGGGTGGTGATCGGAACCGCGGCGGTGCGGGATCCCGCCTTTCTCGACGCCGTGCTCGCCGGACACGGACCGGCCAGGGTGGTGGCATCGGTAGATGCCCGGGCCGGCGAGGTCTCGCTCGCCGGCTGGACCGAATCCAGCGGCGCCGACGTGGCCGATGTGGTCGCGGGCCTGACCGCTCGCGGTGTCGAGCGCTTCCTTTTCACGCCGATCGAGGTCGACGGCATGATGACCGGGCCGAACCTGCACGAACTCCGGCGGGTGGCTGCCGCGACTGAAGCCGGAGTGATCGCTTCCGGCGGGGTCGGTGCGCTGAGTCACCTGGAGGAGCTGGCCGAATCGGCCCCGGAAAACGTCGAGGGGGTCATCGTCGGCCGCGCCCTGTACGAAGGCCGGTTCACCGTCCCCGAAGCGATCCGGGCACTGGGGCAGGGATGAGTACTCTCGGCATGAGAAAGCGATGAGCCAGCTCAAGCGGATAATCCCCTGCCTCGACGTAGATCAGGGCCGTGTGGTGAAAGGCACCAACTTCGTCGATATCCGCGACGCCGGCGACCCGGTCGAGCTGGCCGAGCGCTACGACGAGGGCGGCGCCGACGAACTGGTCTTTCTCGACATAACCGCATCACACGAGGGCCGGGACACCATCGTCGAGCTGGCGCGGCGGACCGCCGACAACGTCTTCATACCGTTCACCATCGGCGGCGGCATCCGATCGGTCGAGGGCGCCCAGGCGGTGCTCGATGCCGGAGCGGACAAGGTCGCAGTCAATTCAGCGGCGCTCAACCGACCGGAGCTGCTCAGCGAAATGGCCGGGGTGTTCGGCTCACAGTGTGTGGTGATCGCGATCGATGCCCGGCTGGAAGGTGACCACTACGGGGTCTACCTGAACGGCGGCCGGGTGCCGACCGGTCGTGATGCGGTCGAATGGGCCGTCGAAGCGACCCGCCTGGGCGCGGGGGAGGTGCTCCTGACCAGCATGGACCGCGACGGCACCAGCGACGGGTACGAACTCGACCTGACCGCAGCGGTCGCCGAGGCGACCGATGTCCCGGTCATCGCCTCGGGCGGTGCCGGCGAACTCGATCATCTGGTCGAGGCGATCAGCGAAGGCCATGCCGACGCGGTGCTCTGCGCCTCGATCTTTCACTATGGCCGATTCACGGTTGAACAGGCCAAAGAACACCTGGCCAAGCGCGGCATCCCGGTCCGGATCTAGGCTCGGCCAAGCGGGGCGCTACCCGGCCGGATCGAGTTCAGTCGTGCGCCGGGCTCAGTCGTGCGCCGGGTCGGAGGTGACCCTGCCCTGCGGCGTGAACCACTCGATGTCGGCTTCGAGGAAGAATGCGTCGTTGATCGGGCCGCGGGGGCCGGTGATCGAGGGATCGGCCCGGCCGCCGTTGAAGCTGACGTCGGACTCGGCCCGGTCGAGGGCCATCTGGACGAGTTCCCCGATCGATCTGCCGCTGCGTATCGAACGCTGTCGCAGCCGCTCGTAGCGGTCTTCGTCCAGCAGAACCTGAAGGCGCCTCTTCCCACTCTCCATGCCGGGAAAGTAGCAGCGGCCACGGACAGCGCGGCCGCCCGATGTTCGGATGAAGCCGTAATTTGCGGCGGTTGTCACCACGGCGGCCGGGCGGCGCCTGGTCCTACCCCGACTTCTGCTGCTTCTGCCGCTTCTTCTTTTTTTGCTCCTTCTTCGCCTGGGCCTTGCGCTTTTGCGCCGCCCGGATCTGCTTCCTGGTGACCGGCTTGAGCGCGTTGATGCCCGAGTAGCCGACCACATAGAGCTTCTCACCGTCGGAGATCCCGGGCATGTAGGCGCCGGTGTGGTAAGTGAACGTCTTGTGGCCCTTGCCCGCACTGAGTCCGTAGGTCGTGGTCCCGTCGAAGGTCGCCGCGTACACGGTCTTGCCGATCACGCTGAGCGAACCGATCACCCTTCCGTTCATGTCAAAGGTCCAGCGGGTATCGCCGGTCCTCGCGTCGAGCGCGTAGACGTTGCCGTCGAACGAGCCGATGTATACGCTCGGCTTGGTCCCGGGAACCTTGGCCACGGTCGGGCCGGAGTAGACCCAGTTACCGGTCGAGTGGGTCCAGGCGAGGTCGCCGTTGTCGGCGTTGAAGCTGTACACCCGGCTGTCGTTGTTGCCCACGTAGACGCGCCCGAAGGCCACGGCCGGGGTCGAGTAGAAAGCGCCGGGCTTCCCGAGCCCCGGCCCGAGCGCCTCGGTCTGCCACCTGATCGCTCCGTTGGAGGCCCGAACCGCGCTCATGGCACCCCCGTAGTCGCCGACGTACAGGGTCCCATTCTCGTAGGCCGGGGCGGCCTTTATCGCGCCGGCCAGAGAAGTCGACCAAACCTGGCTGCCGTTCTTGCTGCGAAGTGCGTAGAGCTCACCGTTTTCGCAGCCGAAGTAGACCCGGTTGTGGACCACGAGCGGTGACGATTCCGACCGGCAGGGGAGAGGCTTCTTCCAGATCTGGCGGCCGTTCTTCGCGTTCAACGACACCACCTGTCCG
>JBGUDX010000124.1:0-5060 GCA_041821645.1 Acidobacteriota bacterium | reverse complement strand
GCTTTCCGGCACCGGAGCTGCCGCCGCCGCGCCGAAAATCGAAGCCGATTCCTGGGCCCTGATCGACGCCCGGACCGGCGAGACTCTGGCCGGTCACGCCGCAGCCCGTCGCCTGCCACCGGCCAGCACGACGAAGATGATGACCGCCTATCTCGCGCTCCGGGACCTGCCGCTGAACAAGGAGGTCAGGGCGGTCGGGTACCAGGCGATCCCGGGTGAGTCGCTGATGGGCCTCCAGGCCGGTCAAAAGGTCTCGGTCAGGGATCTTCTCTACGGCCTGATCCTGCTCAGCGGCAACGACGCGGCCGTCACCCTGGCCGTGGCCGATTCAGGATCGGTGCCCCGCTTCGTCCGGAAGATGAACCGGACCGCCCGCCGTCTCGGTCTGCGCGATACGCACTACGAAGACCCGGTCGGCCTCGACGGGGAGGCCCAGTATTCGAGCGCGGCCGATCTGGCCAGGCTCGGACGGGTGCTCATGGATCTGCCGAAGTTCCGGCCCATTGCTTCGGCCCGGTCGGCCAGGCTGAACAGCTACAACCCCCCGGTCGAGATCGAATCGACCAACGACTTCGTGCTCGACAACGAGTGGGCCAAGGGGATCAAGACCGGGCACACGCTCGGAGCCGGCTACCTGCTGGCTTCGGACGGACGCCGCCGGGCCACCGAACTGATCGGGGCGGTCATGGGCACGGAGAGTGAGGCGGCCCGGGACGCGGAGTCGGTCAGGCTGCTCGACTACGGGTTCTCGCTCTACACCAAGCGGGTGCCGATCCGGCCGGGCCGGAAGGTGGCCTCGGTGCCGGTCAGGTACACCGATGACGAACTCGGCCTCGTGGCCAGGCGACCGGTCAGGATCGGGGTTCGCAAGGGGGAGCGGCTGGTCACGAGGGTTCTGGTGCCGGACGAGGTCACCGGGCCGCTGCACCGGGGAGCCCCGGTCGGCCGGGCGGTGGTCACGCTCGACGGCGACCGGATAGCCGTGGTCAGGCTGGTCGCCGCACGGGCCGTCGCCGAAGCGACATTCATCGACAAGCTCCGGTCCTGGTGGCTGCCGGCTCTGACCCTGCTCGGGATCGCGCTGTCGGTAATACTTGGTCTGTACATGGTGTTGAAACATCGCCAGTCGGAGAAGATGCAGAAGAGGTTGGAGCGGTTGCCACGGAGACGGGAATGATTATTTCGGTGACACTGAACGCGGCGATAGACCGGACCGTCGCGGTGCCGAATTTCAACCGCGGGCATCGCCACCGCTCGGTCGAGAGCCGCACCGTGCCGGGTGGCAAAGGGATCAACGTCGCCCGGGCCCTGGGGCTGCTTGGCCGTCCGGTGATCGCGACCGGGCTGGTGGGAGGCCCGACCGGCGACCGCGTACTCGATCAACTCGCAGAGGAGTCACTGCTGACCGATTTCATCCGGATCTCGGGCGAGACCCGCAACAACCTGGCCGTGATCGACCCGACATCGGGAGAGCAGACCGAGATCAGCGAGCGCGGACCGACCGTCCACCCGGAGGAGATCGAGAGATTCGTCGAGCGGATCGAGTACCTCGCCGGTGGAGCGAAGATCTGCGTGCTCGCCGGAAGCCTGCCACCGGGCGTCGAAAACGAGTTCTATGCCCAGCTGGTCACGGCGATGCGCAGCCGGGGCATCCCGGTCCTCCTGGATTCAGAGGGCGATGCGATGTCGGCCGGGATGCGGGCCGGACCCCGGATGATCACCCCGAACAAGCTCGAGGCCGAAGAACTGGTCGGGCACGAGTTCGAGTCACGCGAGGAACTGTTCGAGGTCCTGCGCGAGCTCGTCGCGCTGGGCCCCTCCGAGGCGGCGATCACGCTGCCTGACGGATGTGTCGCGATCGTCGGCCGGGGCATCGAGCAGCGCATGCTCGAGGTGATGATCGATCCGCTCGAGCCGATCTCGACGGTCGGCTCCGGGGATGCGTTCGTCGCCGGATACACGGCGGCGCTGTTCGACGGGCTCAGCCCCGAAAACTGCCTTGCTTACGGAGTGGCCTGCGGAGCGGAATCGACCCAGCATCTCGGCGCCGGCCGGCTCGATCGCTCGCGTGCCGAAAGCCTGCTCGACAGCGTTCAGGTGCGCCGGGTCGAGATCCCGGCCAGAGTCTGAACACGGCGCAAGTTGCCGAAGCCGCAGCCCTACTAGAATCGTCCGATGGGGCCGGTAGCCTGCCCCTTTCAACCGCAGCCCTGGAGGACCCAAATTGGAAATTGAGATCGGCCGAGGCAAGAAGGGCCGACGCGCCTACGGGTTCGACGATGTGGCGATAGTGCCGTCTCGTCGCACCCGGGATCCCGACGACATCGACATCAGCTGGACGCTGGGTCCTTACCGGTTCGACCTGCCGCTGGTGGCCTCTGCCATGGACGGCGTGGTGAGTCCCGATACGGCGGTGCTGGTCCACAAGCTCGGAGGTCTCGGGGTGCTCAACCTCGAGGGCATCTGGACCCGGTTCGAGGATGCCGAGGATCAACTGGAGAAGATCTCGAAGGCCCCGCGCGACGTAGCGACCAAGCTGATGCAGGAGGTCTACCAGACCCCGGTCAAGCCGGAGCTGATCGCCCAGCGGGTAGCGGAGATAAAGGCCGCCGGGGCGGTCGCGTGCGGCTCACTCACCCCCCAGCGCGTGCTTGACAACTATGAGGTCGCGGTCGAAGCCGGCCTTGACATCCTGGTCGTCCAGGGCACGGTGATCTCGGCCGAACACGTTTCGACGACGGTCGAGCCGCTCAACCTGAAGGACTTCATCTCGGAAGTCCCGGTTCCGACCGTGGTCGGCGGCTGCGCCTCTTATTCGACCGGGCTCCATCTGATGCGGACCGGCGCGGTCGGCGTTCTGGTCGGGGTCGGGCCTGGCGCTGCCTGCACGACCCGCGGAGTACTCGGCATCGGAGTGCCCCAGGCGACCGCGATCGCTGACGTTGCCGCCGCCCGCTCACAGCACATGCTGGAGACCGGCGAGTACGTGAACGTGATCGGTGACGGCGGCATGCGCACCGGCGGAGACATCTCGAAGGCGATCGCCTGCGGGGCCGATGCGGTCATGATCGGCTCGCCCCTGGCCAGGTCCAAGGAGGCACCGGGACGGGGTTACCACTGGGGCATGGCGACGTTCCACTCATCGCTGCCGCGTGGCACCCGGGTGGCGACCCTGCAGGACGGGACCATGGAAGAGATCCTGCTCGGCCCTGCTCATGAGAACGACGGCACCTTCAACCTGATGGGCGCGCTGCGGACTTCGATGGCCACCTGCGGCTATGAAGACATCCGTTCGTTCCAGCGGGCAGAGGTGATGGTCGCCCCGGCCCTGATGAGTGAAGGCAAGAAGCTTCAGAACGAGCAGTCGGTGGGAATGGGGTCAAACGGCCGCGCAGCCGTGTCCGCGGGAGTCGGAGTGGCCGACGACTGATGTCGGTCGGCACAACCGAGGAGGTCCTGGTCCTCGATTTCGGGGGCCAGTACTCCCAGCTCATCGCACGCCGCATCCGTGAATGCGGCGTTTTTGCCGAACTCATGCCGGCCTCGACTTCGGTCGAAACGGTTGTGGGGAGGCGGCCGAAGGCGCTCGTGCTCTCCGGTGGGCCTGCCTCGGTCCATGACGCCGGGGCGCCGGCATTTCCCGAACGGCTGATCGAGCTGGGCGTCCCCGTCCTCGGCATCTGTTACGGCATGCAGGCGATGGCGAAAGCCCTCGGCGGAACCGTCGAGGCGGCCGAGTCAGGCGAATTCGGCAGAACCGATCTGACCGTCACAGGTGACGGCGGGATGCTTCTCGGCGGCCTGCCGACCGAGCAGCACTGCTGGATGAGCCACCGCGATTCGGTCACCGAGGCGCCTCCGGGATTCAGCCCGATCGCCGCCTCACCGGGCTCACCGGTGGCGGCGCTGGAGTCGTCGGAACGTGGTCTGTACGGCATCCAGTTTCATCCCGAGGTGGTCCACACCCCATACGGCACGGAGGTCCTGAACCGGTTCCTGCGCGAAGTCGCCGGATGTGAACAGCAGTGGGACCCGGCCTCGGTCGTCGCCGAACAGGTTGAGGCGATCAGGGCCCAGGTCGGCGACGGCCGGGTGATCTGCGGACTGTCCGGTGGGGTGGATTCCTCGGTGGCGGCCAAGCTCGTGCACGAGGCGATCGGCGAGAACCTGACCTGCGTATTCGTCGATCACGGTCTGATGCGTTCGAATGAGGGCGAGCAGGTGGTTGACTCGTTCGGCCACTTCGGCATCCCGCTGGTCCACGTCGATGCCGAGGAGCGGTTCCTGGACCGCCTGGCCGGGGTCACCGATCCCGAGACCAAGCGCAAGATCATCGGTGAAGAGTTCATCCGGGTCTTCGAGCAAGAGGCGCTGAAGCTCGAGGGCGTCGATTACCTGGTCCAGGGAACCCTGTACTCGGACGTGATCGAGTCCGGAGGCAGCGATCACGCGGCAACCATCAAGTCGCACCACAACGTCGGCGGGCTTCCCGAGGACCTCGACTTCGAACTGGTCGAGCCGCTGCGCATGCTTTTCAAAGACGAGGTCCGGGCGGTCGGCACCGAGCTGGGACTGCCCGACCGCATGGTGTGGCGCCAGCCTTTCCCCGGGCCGGGACTCGGCATCCGGATCATCGGTGGCGAGGTGAACCGGGAGCGGCTGGACATCCTTCGCGCGGCCGACCACATCCTCCAGGAGGAGATCAGGGCCGGAAACCTATACCGCACGCTCTGGCAGTCGTTCTGTGTTCTGCCGGCGATCCGCTCGGTCGGGGTCCAGGGGGACGGCCGCACCTACGCCTACCCGATCGTCATCCGGGCGGTCACCTCCGAGGACGCGATGACCGCCGACTGGGCCCGGCTTCCCTACGAACTGCTCGAGAAGGTCTCGAACCGGATCATCAACGAAGTCCCGGGAGTGAACCGGGTCGCGCTCGACATCTCTTCGAAGCCTCCGGCGACCATCGAGTGGGAGTAGGACGACTCGGTTCGACCGGCTTTTCAGTGGCGGCCGGAGAGCGAATCGATCGTCCGGGCCAGCAGTGAAGGCCGGCCGGTGCG
>JBGUDX010000123.1:0-5091 GCA_041821645.1 Acidobacteriota bacterium | reverse complement strand
AGTCTTGCGAAGGTGCCAAATCCAGCGGCTCTCGGAGCCGGGAGATGTGGGGAGAAGTCCGATCGGACCTTCGCCCCACAAGCGAAGGTTTTTTTGTTTCACCATTGGGTGAAGAAAGGTAGATCGGATGTCAGTCAGCAGCTTGAGATGCAAAGAGTGTTCGGCCGAGTATGAGCCGGACGCGAGCTTTTACTGCACCGAGTGCTTCGGGCCGCTCGAGGTCAGGTACGACCATTCCGGGTTGAAGCCGGACGAGACCAGGCGCCGTATCCAGGCCGGTACCAGCGGAATCTGGCGCTACTCGGACTTCCTGCCGATCGATGGCCGGGCCGGGGATCCACTCGAGCCGGGCATGACCCCGCTGGTCAGGGCCGACCGTTTGGCCGAGCGGCTCGGTACGGACGCCGAGATCTACATCAAGAACGACGCCGCGAACCCGACCCACTCGTTCAAGGACCGGGTGGTGGCGGTGGCCATCGCCAAGGCGAAGGAGCTCGGATTCGAGACGGTCGCCTGTGCTTCGACCGGCAACCTGGCCAACGCGGTCGCAGCCCACGCCGCTGCCGCCGGACTCGCCTCATACGTCTTCGTCCCGGCCGATCTGGAAGAGCAGAAGCTGCTTGCCACCGACATCTACGGCACCAACCTGGTCGGCGTGAAGGGCAACTACGACGACGTGAACCGGCTGTGCACCCAGCT
This sequence comes from Acidobacteriota bacterium, assembly GCA_041821645.1. Classification (GTDB taxonomy): domain Bacteria; phylum Actinomycetota; class Thermoleophilia; order Solirubrobacterales; family 70-9; genus 67-14. The sequence goes on along the minus strand of JBGUDX010000123.1, from coordinate 4,392 downwards.
TGCCGACGAGCGGCCCTGGGCATTCGTCAACGTGAACCTGCGGCCGTACTACGCCGAGGGCTCGAAGACCCTGGCCTACGAGACGGTCGAGCAGCTCGGCTGGCAGCTGCCCGACCGGGTGGTCTCGCCGATCGCCTCGGGATCGCTGTTCACCAAGATCGCCCGCGGGTTCGAGGAGTGGCTGGACCTCGGCCTGGTCAGCGGAGAGCTTCCGAAATTCAACGGGGCCCAGGCCGAGGGCTGCTCACCGGTCGCGACCGCGTTCGCCGAGGGCAGCAAGGTCTGCCGTCCACAGCGGCCCGACACGATCGCCAAGAGCCTCGCGATCGGAGATCCGGCAGACGGTCCATATGCGGTCGCCCAGGCAGGCAGGACCGGTGGCAGCATCGATGCCGTGAGCGACGACGAGATCCGGGCCGGTATCCGCCTGCTGGCCGAGACCACCGGGATCTTCACCGAGACCGCCGGTGGGGTCACGGTCGGAGTCCTGGAGAAGCTGGCCCGACGTGGCGAGCTGGCGGCGGGGGAGAAGGTCGTCGTCTACATCACCGGCGAAGGCCTCAAGACGCTCGACGCCAATCGCGATAGCTTTGCCCTGACCGAGATCGACCCCGATCCGGCCAGTTTCGATTCCGAGTACGGCCGCGAGGTGGTCGCCTGATGGCAGTGACAGTGAAAATCCCGAGCCAGCTGAGGGCCGCGACCGGCGGGGAGGCAGCGTTGACCGCGGAAGGGGCGACGGTCGGCGAAGTCCTCGATGACGTGTTTACCGAACATGCCGAGCTCAGGGAACGAATCACCGACGACGGTGAGGTCCGGCGCTTCGTCAACATCTACGTGGGCGGAGAGGACATCCGCTTCGGCGACGGGCTCGGCACAGGAGTCGACGACGGGGCCGAGGTGACGATCCTGCCCGCGGTGGCCGGCGGCTGAAGCCCCCGGTCCTCATTCTCAGCGGGGGCCGCGGCACCCGTCTGCGGGAAAGAACGGAGACCGTTCCGAAAGCGCTGGTCGAGGTCGGCGGGCGTCCCCTGCTCTGGCACGTGATCTCGATCTATGCGGCCCAGGGATTCCGTCGTTTCTTTCCCCTGACCGGCTATCTCGGTGAGATGGTCAGCGATTTCACCGAGTCGGTGGACTGGCCCGAAGGGGTCGAGGTCGAGTGCCTGGAGACCGGTCTCGATACCCCGACCGGCGGACGGATCAAGCGGGCCGCCGAGGTGACCGAAGGGCAGCGGTTCTGCGCGACCTACGCCGACGGTGTGGCCGACATCGATCTCGGGGCACTGCTCGCCTTTCACGCCGGCCACGGCAGGCCGGCGACGATGACCACGGTCCGGCCCGATCTGCAGTGGGGCGTGGTCGAGATCGGCCCGGACGGCGAAGTCAGCGGTTTCGTCGAGAAGCCCCGGTCCGAGAACTGGATCAACGGGGGGTTCTTCTGCTTCGAGCCTGATGTGCTCGACCGGCTGAGCGACGACTCCGTGCTCGAGCGAGAGCCGCTTGAGGGCCTCGCCCGTGAGGGCGGGCTCAGGGCGTACCGCCACCACGGATTCTGGGACTGCATGGACACCTACAAGGACCTGGTCACCCTGAACGATCTCTGGCAGGCCGGCCGGGCCCCCTGGCTGGAGCCGCAATCTTGATCCCGGCCCGGGAGGCCGGATCGTGAGCCGGGTCCTGGTGACCGGCGGCCAGGGGTTCATTGGCGGCCACCTGACGAAAGCCCTGCTCGATCGTGGTGACCGGGTCGTCGTCCTCGACCTGCCGGCCGCCGCCGGTAGCGCGCTGGCGGTTCACGGCATCGAGGGCGAGGTCGATCTGGTCACCGGCGACGTCGCCGACCGGGGGGCCGTCGACCGGGCCATCGAACGGGCCGATTCGGTCTTCCACCTGGCCGCCCAGACCCTGGTCGGACCGGCGGCGGCCGATCCACTCGGCACCTTCCGATCCAACGTCGAGGGGACCTGGACCGTGCTCGAGGCGGCCAGGGAGGCTGAGGCCGGCGCGGTGGTGGTTGCCTCATCCGACAAGGCGTATGGCCCCAGCGATTCGCTGCCCTATCGCGAAGGCGACGAGCTCCGGCCCGCCGCCACCTACGAAGGCAGCAAGGCCGCGGCCGACGTGATTGCCCGCAGCTACTGGGACTCCTGGAAGCTGCCGGTCGCGGTCACCCGGCTGGCCAACGTCTATGGCGGCGGCGATCTCAATATGTCGCGACTGGTCCCGGAAGTCGTGAACGCCTTCCTCGAGGGAAGGGCGCCGGTCATCCGCTCGGACGGCTCTCCGCGACGGGATTTCCTCCACGTGAGCGACGCGGTCGCCGCCTATCTTGCGGTCGAAGCGGCCGTCCGGGAGGGGCCGGCCCGCGGCGAAGCCCTGAACGCGGGGACCGGAGAGGCCCACTCGGTCAGGGAGCTGATCGGTCTGATCCGGGAGGCCTCCGGCTCGGAACTTGAGCCGGACTACCGCGGCGACGGCATCCCGCCGGGCGAAATCGACGAGCAATATGTCGATCCGTCAAAGCTGGCCGCCCTGTCCGGCTGGGCGCCGGAGATGACCCTCGCCGACGGCATCGGCGAGGCGGTCGAGTGGTACAGGCATAACCGAGGCTGAGCGGCAGCAGAACACCCGCCGACACCATCCGAGTCCGCGCCGACCGGGCCGGGCCCTCGTCGATCCCGGCGCTCGGCGCAGTTCTGGCAGTGATTTCAGCCGTATAGGGGGCAGAATCGCAGCCAGAACCAGGCGATGAACCGGGGCTCGGGAAACTGGCCGCGATTTCGACCGTATAGGGACCGGAATCGCAGCCAGAACCAATCGGTGAACCGGGTGGGTGGGCGCTAGGCTCTGGGTATGTGCGGCCGGTTCACCATGACTTCGTCCGACCAGCGCCGTCTCGGCAACCGGTTTCAGATCTCGATCGAGGACCAGCAGAGTGACGCGCTGGGGCGATACAACGTCGCTCCGACCCAGGAGATCCTCACCGCCACCAACGATCCGGAGGGCGACGGCGCTCGTCAGGCGACCCTGGCCAGGTGGGGCCTGGTCCCTCACTGGGCCAAGGACCTCAAGGCCGGCTACAAGATGATCAATGCGCGATCCGAGGGAGTGCTGAAGAGCCGGGCCTACGGACCGCTGGTCAAGAAGAGCAAGAACCGCTGTCTGATCCTGGCGGACGGCTTCTTCGAGTGGATGAAGGCAGAGAAGCCGAAGAGCCCACGCCAGCCGGTCCGGTTCACGGTGGACGGCGGCGAACCGTTCGTCTTCGCAGGTCTGACCACCACTCGCGAGTGGGAGGGGGACAAGTTGACCAGCTGCACGATCATCACGACCTCGGCCAATGATGTGGTCGAGCAGGTCCACAACCGGATGCCGGTGATCCTGCCCGACTCGGAAGCCGAAGCGGCTTGGATGAACGGGGATCTCGAGGCCGAGGAGGCCGTTTCACTCTGTGTCCCGCTGGAGCCGGGCAGACTGAGCGCGAAGCCGGCCAACCTGGCTCTGAACAAGGTCGGCGGGACCAAGGAAGGCCCTGAGATGCTCGAGGCTTGAAACCCTCGCCGGGCCGACCACATAGAACCGTGGCCCGAACCAGCCGGACCGTGGCCTGAGCTGACGGGACCGGGGTCTGAACTGACCGGACCGTGGCCGGCTGGGCTCGGCCGGTGCGGGACTACTCGACGTTGGTGGCGTCGGCGCTTTCCTCGTTGCTGATCTCGTCGTCGGCCAGTGGCCACTCCTTCTGCCTGGCTTTCGCGCGGACGCGCGCTTCCGACTCGCCGACTATGGCTCCGCAGTCGATCAGGGCCTCGGGTCGCTCCAGGGTTCTGAAGATCACGTCGTAACCCAGGGTTGCGGTGCCTTCGCCTGTTCCCTTCTCCATGGTCCAGATCCAGGTCTGCGTGGCTTCGTCCCGGAAGTCCCAGTCGACCAGGGTGGGGGCCGCGGAATCGGTGTATCGCCTGAATACGTCGCGGATCGGCAGCTCCTGGACGTCCGACCCCCTGTATGAGAGCTTGGCGATCGAGAGTTCGGGCACTTCCTGGGCCTGGAGTTCGTCACTCGGCCGGGGCCAGGCGGCCCGCTTGCTGATCGTGCGGGCGATAAAGGTATCGCCGCCGGTGGTGCTCGTGACATCGCAGCGGACCGAGGTTGCCGGCTCACCCCTGCCCGAGTCGATCTGGACCACGCCGGCTATGCGGAAGATCAGGTCGCCGGACGCGTTGGGTGACAGGGCGGAGATGGTGGTACGGGCCAGCCCGAACGTGCCGCCGCTTCCGATCGGCTTCGGTGCCGGCACGGCCACCGGCTCAACCGCCTGCCAGTCCTGCTCGGCCGCACTGCCGCCCGTCTTCAGGCCGAGAACGTAGATCCCGAGGCTGGCCACCA
>JBGUDX010000122.1:0-5097 GCA_041821645.1 Acidobacteriota bacterium | reverse complement strand
CAGCAATTCGGTGCGCACCGACGAGCGGATCGGCAAGGTCTCGATCGTCGGGGCCGGGATGCGGAGCCACCCCGGGGTGGCTGCCAAAGTCTTTGAGGTACTCGGCAGGGAGCGGATCAACATCGAGATGATCTCGACTTCGCCGATCAAGATTTCCTGCGTGATCGCTGCCGACCAGGTGGCAGACGCGGTGCGTTCTCTGCACGCTTCTTTCGACCTCGGAGCCAACGCGGTGCGGCCCGAAGACCCGACCGGCGAGCACCGGCCGGTCGTCTCCCCCTGATGGCCCGGCGCGAATACAGGGTCGGCGTACTCGGCGCCACCGGGGCAGTCGGTACCAGCATCCTCGAAGTGCTGGGCAGCCGTGACTTCCCGGCTGCCGAGATCGTTCCGTTCGCCTCCGGGCGCTCGGCCGGCAAGTCGATCGAGGTCGGCGACTCGCTGCTCGAATGCCGGGTCCCTTCGCCCGAATCGATCCAGGGGATCGAGATCCTGATCTCCTCGGCCGGCGGTTCGGTCAGCGCCGAGTGGGCCCCGAAATTTGTCGAAGCCGGGGCGGTCGTGATTGACAACACCAGTTACTGGCGGATGTACGACGAGGTGCCCCTGGTGGTGGCCGGGGTCAACTCGGAGGCCGCCGAGCACCACCGGGGCATAATCGCCAACCCCAACTGCACCACCATGGTCATGATGATGGCCCTGGCCCCGATCCACCGGGCCGCCGGACTCGAGCGATTGATCCTTTCGAGCTACCAGGCCGTTTCCGGCACCGGACAGCGGGCGATCGAGGAACTCCGGACCCAGTCGGCCGCGATCCTCGCCGGCGAGGAGATTGCCGCCCCTGACGTTTATCCGCATCAGATCGCCTTCAACGTCCTGCCCCAGGTCGAGTCGTTCAAGGACGGTGACGACTACACCACCGAGGAACGCAAGGTGATGGCCGAGACCCGCAAGATCCTCGGCCTCGACGAGCAGGTCGGGATCTCGGCGACCTGCGCCCGGGTGCCGGTGGTCAGCGGCCACTCGGAGTCGCTCAATATCCAGACAACCGAAGACCTGAGTCCCGACGACTGCCGGCAACTGCTCGCCGCGGCCGAAGGAATCACCGTTTCCGACAGCCCGGCCGAGGGGATCTACCCGATGGCGATCGACGCCGCCGGGATCGACGAGGTGCTGGTCGGCCGGATCCGCAGGGATCCGGGGCACGAGCGCTGCCTCAACCTCTGGCTGGTCGGCGACAACCTGCGCAAGGGCGCCGCGACCAACGCCGTACAGGTGGCCGAGCTGCTGGCTGAAAACGACTGGCTCGGCAACCGGGCCTGACCGTAGGCGTCGCCGGCCCCGGCCCCGGCCGGCTCAGTCCCCGTAGTCCTCGGCCAGGTTCGCGATCCGGTAGTAGAGGGCCTGGAAGAACTCGCTGCGAGGAACCACCGCGTGGACTCGGCCCTCGGTGGCGATCGGGACCACCATCACCCGGTGGTGAAGGAATGTCTCCGCCAGCTGGGTGTCGGCGTAGTCGTCCTCGACCAGGACCGGGTCGGTGGTCAGGTAGGCCTCGATCGGCTCCTCCTGGCTCTCCATCCTGTGCTCGATCGTCTCGTCCAGCGAGCGCCGGATCATCCGGGCTGACATCAGGGTGTCGACGTAGCCCGGAAAGACCGCCGACATGAATTCACGCTCGCCGAACAGGCCGGCATAGATGCCGTCGCTGTCGACCGCCGGAAGCGCGGGCAGTCCCGACTCAATGACCTTCCGGGCCGCGTATCCGACCGGATCAGAGACTGAAAGCGGTTGGACCTCCTGGATAACCGATCTGACTATGTGGTCTGCCAAGATCTCACCTCGAAGAATCTAGCTTGTATGGAAGGGATGTGGCCTTTGTGTGGATGTCGTCTCATCGCGGATTCAGTAACGCAGGAGAATGTACGCGGTTGCCATTGCGGTTGAGATCAGGGTCACGGGAAGGCCGACTCTCAGGAAGGCGAGGAAGCCGATCGGCCGTCCCGACTTCTCCGCCACCCCGGCCGCCGCCATGTTGGCCGCGGCAGAGACCAGGAACAGGTTACCCCCGAAACAGGCTCCGAGCGAGAGCGCCCACCAGTAGGCGTCGTCCCCGCTGGTCCCCCTGATGTCGGAAACCACCGGGATCATCGCCGCGGTCAACGGGATGTTGTCGATGATGCCGCCGATTACAGCTGACGTCCAAATGATTCCGACCAGCTCGGCGTCGCGGTTGCCGTCGGTCACCGACCTGATTCCGTCGGCGACGTGGTCGATCGCACCGGTGGCCTCGAGCGCTCCGACCATCACAAACAGCCCGATGAAGAAGAAGATCGTGGTCCACTCGATGTTCGCCAGAGCCTCCTCGATCGAGATCCGGGTCACCAGCAGGCCTACCGCCGCGCCGGTCAGGGCTACGGTGGCCGGCTCGACGTTGAGGTACTCGTGAAAGAAGAAGGCGAGGATCGTCCCGGTCAGGACCGGCAGCGTCCTTCTCAACTCCTTGTGGTCGGTGATCGACGCCGCGGCGTCGAGTTCCTGCACATATCTCCGGTTCTCCTCCTTCACCTGCAGTTGCCCGCGGTAGAAGAAATAGAGGCCGATCGTTATCGCCACGAGGATCACCATGACTCCGGGCACGTTGTTGACCAGGAAGTCGTTGAAGGTGAGCCCGGCGGCGTTGCCGATCAGGATGTTGGGAGGGTCTCCGATCAGGGTGGCCGCACCGCCGATGTTGGCCGCCATCACCTCGATCATCAGCAGCGGCATCGGGTTGATGTCGAGGGTGTCGGCGAGCAGGAAGGTGATCGGGACGATCAGCAGGATCGTGGTCAGGTTGTCAAGGAAGCCGGAGAGGATCGCGACCGTGCCGGCCATCATCACGACCAGGGCAAGCGGCTTTCCGTGCGAGATCTGCCCGGCCCTCACCGCCACGTAGTCAAAAATTCCGCTCTGCTTGGTGATGTAGACCAGCACCATCATCCCGGTCAGCAGGGCCAGGGTCGGGAAGCTGATCGATTCGAGAGCCATGTCCTGGCTGAACTCCGCGACGAACAGGACCACGATCGCCGCGCCCAGCAGTGCGACCTTCGTCCGGTGGAGCCGCTCGCTCGCAATGAATGCGATGGCGACGAGGAATGTAGCTATTGCGATTGCCAGAAAGCGATTATCGCGGCTTCAGAACCCGTCCGAGTTGCTCCACGGTGATCACCCCGGCCAGGTGCCCTGCTGCGTCGGTGACCATCAGGGCCCCGAACCTTCGCATGTCCGGATTTCCCAGGAGGCTCTCCAGCAGGGCTTCCTGGTCGATATGAAAGGCCCGGCTCCGATCCTCCAGATAGTCGGATACGGTCGCGCCGGCGCGGTCCATCTCGGCGATCTCATCCAACCGGTCGCGCAGAACCATGCCGATGAAGCGGCCCTGCCCATCGGTCACCGGGAACCAGGACCACTGGTAGCGCAGGAAATACTCTTCGAGTGCCCGGTCCACGGTCATGTCGGCCGGTATGGCCACCGGGCTGTCGTCCATCACGTCGCCGACCCGGATTCCCTCGAGACGGCTGGTGGCCGATGTCTGCCTCGTCGCCGCCCGGGCCGAACTGTTGACCAGAAAACCGATCAGAGCCAGCCAGATCCCACTGAACACGTAGCCGTTGAACGCGATCAGGATCCCGACGCCGATGAAGATGAAGCCGAAGACCCGCCCCAGGCCGGCAGCGAACCGGGTTGCGGCACTGCGCTTGCCGGTGGCCTTCCAGGCGATCGCCCGGACGATCCGGCCGCCGTCCATCGGGAAGGCCGGCAACAGGTTGAACACGAGAACGATCAGGTTTACCGCAGCCAGCCAGGCCACCATCGCGGTCACCCCGTCGGCGTCGGCCGAGACCTGCAGCTGGACTGCGTCTCCGAAGGCCGCGCCGCCGGCCGAGACGATCCCGATCACGACCAGGACGGCGGCGATGACCGCAGTGACCAGCGGGCCGGCGGCGGCGACCCGGAACTCGACCCCCGGGCTGTCGGATTCGCGATCCATCTGAGCGACCCCGCCGAAGATCCAGAGCCGGATCTCGTTGATGCCGATCCCGTTTCGCATCGCCACGAAAGCGTGGCCGAGCTCGTGAAGGACGATCGAGCCGAAGAAACCGGCGGCGCTCGCCACCGCGAGCAGATACGGCTCGGTCGATGAACCGGGCTGGTCGAGCAGGCTCCCGTAGAAGTCGGACAGCCAGAAGATGACCAGAAAGAGGATCAGAAACCAGGACCAGTCCACGGCGATCCGGATCCCCCGGACGCGAAACAGAGTGATCGTGTTGCCACCGCCGAACATGCCCTCATCGTACGGGGCAGCAGCTACCGGCGGCCCCGGCGGGACCTTCGAGGCCGCGGAAAGCGGCCGCGCGCCGCCGATCGCCGATCCCGGATCCATATAGTGGCGGGCCCGTGTCCGGCTCCCCGACATCAGAAATGCGGGCGCGACTGAGTGAGCTCGAGCGGATCGAGCGCCCTTCCGCCTCCGACGGGGAGCTCCGGGCCGCCGAATGGTTGGTCGCCCGGCTCGCCGATCTCGGAGCCCCGGCGACGATCGAGACCGAGTCCGCGCACGGGACGTACTGGTGGCCGATCGGGATCGGGACCATGGCCGGGCTGGCCGGCGGGATCGCGACGCTGAGCACCGGCGGGAGCGGGGGGAGCCGGTGGCGCCGGCGCGGCCTCGGCTTCCTGCTCGGCGCCGCGGGCGCGGCCGCGATCGCCGGCGATTTCCCGCCCCGCAGGCGCTGGCTGAGGCGGTTTCTGCCGAAGAAACAGACCCACAACGTCGTCTGCGAGCTGGGCGACCCGGATGCCGAGCGCACGGTGGTCCTGGTCAGCCATCACGACGCCGCTCACGCCGGATTGGTCTTCCACCCAAGGATCCCGGAGCTCGTCTCGCGAACCGGCCTGTTTCGCCGTATCGATACCAGCCCCATGCTGATGGCCCCGGTGATCGCCGGCCCGGTCCTGGCCGGCCTCGCCGGCCTCACGGGCAGCCGCCGGCTGGCGGCTGCGGCGGCCGTGCTATCGGCCGGCTCGACCGCTGCCATGGCCGACATCGGCCTG
>JBGUDX010000121.1:0-5099 GCA_041821645.1 Acidobacteriota bacterium | reverse complement strand
GCCCGCAGGGTTGGTGGCGATGCCCTGCGGGTAGTCGGGCACGCCGACTCCGGGGCCCGGGCTGTCCCACTCGGTCAGAAAGATGCCGTCCGGGCTGAATCTCTGGATGCGGCTGTTGCCGCTGTCGGCGACGTAGACCTTGCCCGACGGGTCGGTGGCAATGAACGACGGTGAGAGGAACTGGCCCTCGCCGGAACCGAAGCTGCCCCACTTGTCCAGGAAATTTCCGCTGGAGTCGAACTTCTGAATGCGCACGTTGCCGTAGTCGACCACGAATACGTTGCCCGACGAGTCGGTGGCGATGCCCTGGGGGCCGTAGAACTTGCCCTTCGTGGTGCCGGTGGTCCCCCATGCGAGCAGAAAGACCCCATCGGAGCTGAATTTCTGGATGCGGTTGAGAAGATAGTCGCCGACGTAGACGTTGCCGGACGGGTCGGTGGCGATGCCTCCCGGAGATTCGAACTGGCCGTTACCGGGTGGGCTGATGACAGGAGCAGGGCTGCCCCAACCGGTCAGGAAGCTCCCGTCTGAGCTGAACCTCTGGGCAGCGTGGCCTTTGCCGTCTTCGAAGGTGTCGCTGACGAATACGTCACCTGAAGGTCCGGTCGCGAGGTCCACCGGGCCGACGAACTCACCGTCGCCGGATCCGTGCGCGCCCCACTGGGTCACGTAGGAGACCGACGCCGGGGCCTCGGACGCCGTCGCAAGTCCGAACAGTCCTGCCAGCGCCAGAATCAGCGGGAGTGCCCTGAAACCGGCCCGATCCGGTCTTCGATCGAGATCTGTATCCGGTGGGATGCCCACTCTTACTGTCCCTGCCCCTTGCTGAATTTTGCTGGTTGGCACCCTGCCCGGATCCGGGCAAAGCCCCCTGACCGCCACCGTTTCGGCGCGGACCCGCATCGTAGCCCCTAACCGGATACCGACGCGAGCCGACGCGACCGAAATCCTGCCCGGAGTCAAACCGGCATCAGCCGGGGGCGCTTGGCGACCCGGCCGTCACCGGAGGAGCGGCCGGTCAACCGTCTGCCGATCCACGGCAAAAGGAAGGCGCCGGCCCAGCGGAGATCGCCGCCGGCGCGCATGACCGGCCCGGTCGGGCTCCTCGGCGGGAGGTCGTCGAACAGCTCGGTGGCTTCGGCATCGGAGGCAAGCAACAGAGCCATTCCCAGTGCCATCCGGCGATGTCCGTTGGTATTCAGGTGAAGGCGGTCATCGCACCAGAGCCGGGGGTCGGTAGCGGCGGCTATCGGCTCGATGTCCAGCAGAAGGCTGCCGTGCCGGGCGGCGATCTCGCGGAGGCCCTGGTTGAACGCGATCATGGTGCCGCCGACCAGCCTTCCGACCGGGGTCATGTTGGACGGATCCGGGTAGGTGATGGTCATGATGGTCGCCCCGGTCGAGGCGACCCTCTGCTGCATGCCGTCCATGCGCTCGAGTACGGCATCGACGTCGCAGCCGGGCCGGATCAGGTCGTTCATCCCGGCGATCAGGCTGACCAGGTCCGGCTCCATCTCGAGGGCGGGCCCGAACTGTTCATCTTCGATCTGGGCGATGCGGCGGCCCCGCACGGCCAGATTGGCGTAGAGCAGGTCGCCACCGGGCCGGGATTTGGCCAGTCCTTCGGCAAAACGGTCCGCCCAGCCACGCTCGATCCCACCCGGGCCGGTGGGGTCGCCGACGCCCTCGGTCTGGCTGTCCCCCATCGCTACAAAACGGCTGAATTCCTGTTGTTCCACGACCGGGAAACTGTATCGCCATCGAGGCGATGCCGGTCGTCCTCAACAGCTCGGCACCGGACCGCTCCGGTGGCGCCATTGCGCCAATAGAGTGCCTCGGGTGCCGGCGATCGAGACCACCCGACTGTCCAAGTGGTACGGGTCCCATCGCGGGATCGAGGACATTACGCTTTCGGTCGAAAGCGGTGAGGTTTTCGGTTTTCTCGGGCCCAACGGCGCCGGAAAGACGACCCTGATCCGGACCCTGCTCGACCTGCTCCACCCGACTTCCGGCAGCGCGACGGTGCTCGGTCTCGACAGCCACCGCGACCGCATCGAGATCAGGAAGCGGATCGGCAACCTGGCCGGTGACTTCTCCTACGAGCCGAAGACGACCGGGCGCGAGCTGCTCTCGCTGATCGCCAGGCTGCGCGGCGTCACCGACATGGACTTCGCCGAAACCCTGGCCGAGCGTTTCAACGCCGACCTCGACCGTCCGCTGGGACAGCTCTCCCGCGGCAACCGCCAGAAGATCGGCCTGCTGCAGGCGCTCTTCCACCGGCCCGACCTGCTGATCCTCGACGAGCCGACCGGTGGCCTGGACCCGTTGATGAAGGAAGAGTTCATGACCGTGATCTCGGAGCAGCGCGAGCGCGGCTGCACCGTGTTCATCTCCTCGCACGTACTCGACGAAGTGCAGCGCATGTGCGACCGGGCCGGGATCATCCGGAACGGCCGTCTGATCGCGGTCGAGGACATCGGCGAGCTGATGAGAAAGAGCGACCGCAAGGTGTCGCTCACGCTCGCCGACCCGACGGTCGATCCGGGTGAGTTCCGGGAACTCGAGGGGGTGGACAACTTCAGCGCCGACGGCCCGGAGATCAGCTTCACCCACCGGGGACCGATCGACCCCGTAGTCAAGCGCCTGGCCCGGCACACGGTCCTGGAGCTCGACCTGACCCACCCCAGCCTGGAGGAGCTCTTCCTGGCTTACTACGTCGATGACACCGCTGAGACGGCCGGCGAAGGCGAGGCTCCCGGATGAAAGCGGGCCCTGAAGTGCCGGTTCTGGTCGTCCAGGGCCTGGCCGACAGGAGGCGATCCCTTCTCATCTGGATTCTTTCGATCGGTCTGCTCTGCGCCGCGATCGTGGCGATCTACCCGTCGATAGAAGACACGCTGACCGACGTGATGGAAAGCTATCCGGAGGGACTCAAGGAAGCGTTCGCGGTCGAAGAACTCAACACCCCCGGCCAGTTCTTCCACGCCGAGCTGCTGGGACTGATCCTGCCACTCGCGCTGGCCTGGTTTGCGATCCGGGCGATCGCCCGAGACCTTGCCGGCTCCGCCGAAAAGTCCTATCTCGACGTGCTGCTCGCGGCGCCGGTGTCGCGGCGGCAGCTGGTCGCCACCAGCTTCCTCGGGACCGCGATCGAGCTGACCGCGATCATGCTGTCGGCGGCCGCGGTCACAGCGATCACCGCCTCGCTTCTGGGAGTTGACCTCTCGCTCGGTGACTCGGTTGCCGGAATGATCAACATGCTGCCGCTCGCACTTTTCTTCGCCGGGTTCGCGATCCTGATCACCGGGTTCCGGGTCCAGTCAGCGATCGTGACCGGGCTTGCCACCGGCCTGCTGATCCTGATGTACATCGTTGACGTGATCGGCAAGCTCGCCCCCGACCTCGATTTCCTGCGCTACGCGTCGGTCTTCAGGTACTACGGGATGGCGATCGAAGACGGGATCGACCCGGCCGCGTTCCTGGGGGTCACTGCCGTGGCGGTGTTGCTGTCAGTGATCGGGGCCCTGCTTTTCGATCGCCGCGACCTTCCCGGCTGAGTGGTCCGCGGTCGCCGCGGAGCAGGGATCTACCCGCCGGATCCGGAGACGACCAGCTTGCCGGTCGGCTCGCGGTCACCGGGATTGCCACAGACGATGTCGTACGTGCCTGGATCGAGGTCGACCGTTACTTCGGAGCTGAGTCCAGGGACCAGGTTCTCGCGCTCGGCCCGCACGCTGTCCCCGTCCAGAATCTCGAACTCGTTATTGACCTCGCTGTCTACGTTTTCAATGGCGAAGGTGGTCGAGCCCGATCCCGCCTTGAGATCGGTCGGCGAACAGCCGCTGTCGGTAATCGTCACGGCGACACTCTCGACCGGGGAGTCACTGTCGGAGGCATCGGACCCACAGGCTGCCAGCACGAACCCGGAGAGGATCAGAGCCAGGGAAATGAGCAGAATCCGGGGCGGATCGGCCGGATCTTTCAGACGGGAGAGGATCATTCAGTGCTCCTTTGATTTGCGGGTCGGCCTGACGGGATAGTTCAGGCGTCGGCGGCGCCATGGGAGGGTGCGGCTCCGGGGGCGGGCCCGGCACCGTGGGCGGCGTCCCGCCGCCCGGCGAGCCTGGTCAGGCGCCAGTCTTCGGGCCAGAGCACGTATGCCAGCATCGGCACCAGGTAGAGCAGGTAGACGAAAGTCTGGGCCTGAGTCATGCTTCGCTGCAGGCCGAGCATGCCGGTCAGAAGGGCCGAGGTCCAGGTGCCGGGCACGACCAGCCAGGAAAGGTCGACCGACTGTTCCTGGAAGCTGGTCACCAGGCCGGCCTCCCAGGCACTGTGTGCGACGTTCGCCAGCAGCCCGGCCGCAAGGAATACGAGGACGACCGAGGTCAGTCTGAAAAAGCGGGCCAGATTGAGGCGGATGCCGCCGCGGTAGATGCCGTAACCGATCGCCACGGCAGCGATGATGCCGAGCAGAGCTCCGACTCCGGCGACGAACGGGTCACTGGCTCCCTGAAAGACCGCCAGAAGAAAGACCGAAGTCTCGATTCCCTCGCGTAACACGGCAAAGAAGGCCATTGCGACCAGGGCCCAGGCCGAACCCCGCGGCCAGGGCCGAACTTGCGCTGCGTTCGAGCGAAGTATTCATTTCGCGCGCGTGGCGGCACATCCAGAAGATCATGAAGGTGACGATGCCGACTGCGCCGATCCCGATCGAGGCCTCCAGCATCTCCTGTTGCCGCTGGGGCAACTCCTGGCTGAGTGCCTGCAGGCCGAGCCCGACAGCCAGGCAGATCATGATCGCCAGCCCGACTCCAGCCCAGACGTACCGCATGGTCTCCCGCCTTCCCTCCTGCATCAGAAACGCCGCGACGATGCCGACGATCAGCGAAGCCTCGACGCCTTCGCGAAGACCGATAATGAAGGTTGGCAACAATGAAAACTCCTTGATCGAGTCCGGATACGCGACCGGCTTGGGACATCTCCGAGGGATTTATACAGGATTACTTCGGCTCACCTAATACAGGGGACGCAACGGCGACTGCCTCAAGCGGCGGCCGGCTGCTTCTCCCGGGCCAGACATTCGATCAGATCGGCGG
>JBGUDX010000120.1:0-5127 GCA_041821645.1 Acidobacteriota bacterium | reverse complement strand
CGGACGACCCCGAGGCCCGTCTGGAGGTCAGCGACGCCGGCGACGGGTCCGCCTACACCGAAGCCCATGCCGAGCACCACCCGGCGCTGTCGTCGCTGGCCGAATCGTTGGGCTTCGGCGACCTCATGCTCATCTCGGCCGAGACGGGCGAGATCGTCTACTCGACGGACAAGCGGATCGATTTCGGGACCCCCAGCTCCCCGGCGGTGGGCTTCGAGTTCAAGCGGACCTTCACGGTCCCCGGGACCTATCAGTTTGCCTGCTCGATCCACTACCGGATGACCATGCGAGTCGAGGTTTCAAAGTGAGGAGCGATCATGGATTTTAATCCGATGGACCGTCGCAGTTTTCTGGGGGCTGCCAGCGGCGCGGCCCTGCTCTGCACGATCGGCGGCCAGAAGGTATTCGAGGATCAGCCGACCGACGTGAAGAAGCTCGCGGCCGGAGTGGAGGTGCCGCCCAAGGTCGCCGCCGCCAACCGGAATCCCGGCCTGACCAAGGCCGCGGCGGTCACCGGAGAGCGCAAGGAGTACTGGATCTCGGCCGAGCCGCGGCGCTGGAACATCATTCCCGCCAACGAGAACGGCCGGAAGCGCGACCAGATGCTCAATCAGAACATCAAGAAGGGCAAGACCAGCTTCGATGCCTACGGCTACCGCCCCTACACGGCGAACTTCGGGCAGGCGCTCGCCCCGGCGAGTATCCCCGGCCCGCTGATCGACGCGACGGTCGGCGACACCGTGGTGGTCCACTTCCGCAACCTCTGCCCGGTCCCGGTCACGATGCACCCGCACGGCCTGGCTTACTCGAACGAGATGGACGGGGCCTACAAGGGCTACTGGACCGACCCCGGAGGATTTGTCCAGACCAACCGTGAGTTCACCTATGTGTGGGAATGTCACGAGGGCACGGAGGGCTCCTGGTGGTATCACGACCACGGCCCGATCGATCCGATCCCGGTCTACAAGGGCCTGTTCGGCCCGCTGGTGATCCGGCCCAAGGGTGAGCCCAAGCCCGACCGCGAGTTTTTCATCGCCTTTCACAGCTTTCTGCCTCCGGCCACCGGCCTGCGGAGCGCGTTCGACTGCGTCAACGGCCGGTCGTTCACCGGCAACACGCCCACCTTCACGGCCAACGTGGGCGATGACGTGGCCATGCACGTCTATGCGGTCGACGACAATTTCCACACGTTCCACCTGCACGGTCACCGCTGGGAAGAGCCGGATGGCTCGATCGTCGACAACAAGACGCTCGGCCCCGGAGACTCGTTCAAGTTCAGGTTCACCGAGGACAACCCCGGTCGCTGGCTGTACCACTGCCACGTCTTCTCTCATCTGCACAACGGCATGAGCGGCTGGTACCTGGTCGAATGAGGCGCGTTACCTCCATACTCGCTTCGCTGGTAGGGGCCATCCTGATCATGGCCATCGCGGTCGGTCCGGCCCATGCGGTCAACACCCGGGTATCGATCAGCGATTTCCAGTGGTCCCAGAATCCCCAGGTTGACCTCGGCGAGTCGGTCACCTGGGACTGGATAGGCCCCGATACCCAGCATTCCGTGACCGGACTGCCGGACAACGCGACCCAGTGGGATTCGGACCCGATCAGGGTTGAATCGCATCCCCTGGGGGACACCTTCACCGTTTCGTTTGACCAACCGGGCGAATACGAGTTCGAGTGCAAGCTGCACGCCTCGGTCCGCGGCACGGTCACGGTATCCGGCGTGCCGGGCGATCCCGACTCCGACCCGGGGCCGCAGGCACCGCTGAATCTCGACATCGAGCCGCCCAACCTCGAGGGCGTCTATCTGTCGGATACCGTCCTTGGACCGAAGGGCAACGGAACCAAGATGAACTTCTCGATCGACGAGCGCGGCACGATCGAGGCCGACTACTACAAGAAGATCAAGAAGGGCGGCAAGAAGAAGAAGACGGTCCGCTCGTTCGCCGGCTTCGGCCGGTGGAACACCCACATCGGCTACAACATCGTCAACTTTGCCAAGCGCACCCCGGACTTCAAGGCCAAGCCAGGCAAGTACGTAGCCCGGGTCGCCGCCACGGACGAGTCGGCAAATACGACTCCGACGACCGAGCTCAAGTTCGAGATCAAGCCGAAGAACAAGAAGAAGAACAAGAAGAAGTAGCGTTTCTTCTCCGGCACGGAGGGTAGGCTTGGCCGGTGCCGAATTCACTCGAACGCCGCCACAGCCGACGCCGCCGGCACGAACGGACCCGTCAGGAACTGATCCAGGCGGCGCTCGACCAGGCGGTGGCCGGCTCATTCAAGGACCTGACCGTGGAAGGTGTGACCCGGGAGGCGGGGGTTTCACGCAGCGCGTTTTACGTCTATTTCGGCGACAAGGAGGAGCTGCTTCTGGGCGCGCTCGAGGACCTCATCGCCAGCCACCGGAATCGGCTCGGCAACTGCTGGCCCCGGGGGGGTGACCCGCGGCGCGGTGTGGAGAAGGCGATCTACGACGTCGCCCGGATCTTCTCCGACAACAGCGACCTGCTCGTGCCGGCCTTCGAGGCCGCGACCTACGACGAAGAGGTGCGTGAGATCTGGGCCGGCCTGACCGAGTCGGTGACCGAGGGAACGGCCGACCAGATCAGGCGGCTTCAGGCCGAGGGCGCGGTTGACGATTCTCTCGATGCCGGTGTCGTCGCCGAGGGCCTGGTGCTGATGACCGAGCGGAGCTTTCAGCTCAACCTGGCCCAGGGCGACCGCGAGCCGAAATCGGTCGCGGCCGATCTGACCAAGGTCTGGTGGGCGGCCCTGTTCGGCGCAGGCGGGGCGGGACCATCTCCCGGAGAGCGGGCCCGGTCCGGCGAGGTGCCGGTCGAGCCGGACCCCGATGACCCGGCCGGGGCCGACACCGACCCGGACCGGGATGAAGCGGCGGATCGGGACAGCGCTGCCGACCGGGACGACCCTGGCGGAGCGACCGAGCCCGAGCCGGTTTCCTAGAAGCTGACCGCGGGAGTCTCGCGCTCGGCCGGGTCGGCGATCTCGAAGAACTCTTTCGCCTCGAAACCACCCTGGTTGGCCACGATCGAGGCCGGGAACTGCTGGATCTTTGTGTTGTAGCCCTGGACGTTCGAGTTGTAGATCCGGCGCGAGGCCTGGATCTCGTCCTCGAGCTCGGAGAGGTTGCGGCTGAGCTGCTGGAAGTTCTGCGTAGCCTTCAGGTCGGGGTAGTTCTCGGCTACGGCGCGCAGGTCGGCCATGGCCCCGGTCAGCGCCGACTCGGTCTTGGCGGTGTCCTCGACTCCGGTCGAGGCCATCGCCTTGGACCGGGCGTCGGTCACGTTCTCAAACACCTGCTGTTCATGGGTGGCGTAGCCCTTGACCGTCTCGACCAGGTTGGGGACCAGGTTGTGACGGCGCTTGAGCTGTACGTCGATCCCGCTCCAGGATTCCTCGACCCGGTTGCGGAACGAGATGATGCCGTTGCGCGTCGAGATGTACCAGATCACGGCGATAACAACGATCAGAACGACAACAATCAGCGCAATAAGGCCGCCACTCATATAGGGGTCCCTCCGGGATCGGTTTCGGTCACGGCAACCATCCTATCCGGGCGTTGCGGCAGATAGGGTGGACCGGTTGGCAAAAGAGGCTGAACAGTGGGCCGCGATCGTGGCCGCATACGAAGGGGCCGGCGAGGTCACCTACGAACCGGTCGGAGGGATAAACCCCGCCGACGGCCCGGTGGCACTCTGCGTCGGCGGGAACAATCGCCTCACCGGGCAGCTCACGCCCGATTTCTGGGGAGCCGGCTGTGATGCCGACGAAGAGCAGGTGGGCCGCCTGTTCGGCAGGAGCCGGGTTCCGGCTTCGATCCTCGCCAAGGCCCACATGCCGGACCTCGCCGAGGTGATCGGTGCGTTCAACGTCGAGTCGATCGAAGCCCGGCCGGACGAGTTCGTAAGGCAGCGGATCTCGCGAAAGGTCGAGTTCGAGTCGGTCGCGTTCAACCGCAATTTTCTGGCGACCGTGCCCGAGCAGTACGACCCGGTCGCCCTGCGCGAGCTGTTTTCACCGGGGTTCCTGGACTGGGTGACCAGGATCGACCGCGAGATCGACTTCGGCATCAACGACCGGCAGTTCTGGTTTCTCTGGCGGCTCAGGGATCGGTCCGGCGAAGAACTGAAGCTGGCCCTGAAAAACGCCGGCGAGCTGTTCAAGCGGATCCACCGCGAACTCGAACTCGAAGGCTTTCACCACTACCCACCCGGCCCCTGGAACGCCGGCCTGGAGCCCTTTCCGGCTGCGTAGCCGGGCCCTCCGGCTCAGTCCGGATAGTCGTCCTCGTGCGGCAGCACCACGCGCGGATTCTCTTTGTCGCCGATTACCTTTGGCAGGACGATCCGGGTGGAGTCCGGGTCGGTTCTCGCCGACTCCATCGCGGCCGCCGTGCTTGTCGAGGGGACCAGTGCCTCGAGCTGCTTCAGGGTCGGAAAGACGATCGGGAATCCTTCGTTTTCGGTTCTCTCGAGCGCGACCGACGGGGCGATCCATATCGCTTCCGACATCTCGAAACGATCCGGCTGAACCGAGACCCCGGGCGGGGCGGCGGCCAGGAAGAAGTAGGTGTCGAAGCGGACCTTGATTATCTCCGGGGTGACCCAGCGGGCGAGCGGGATCATCTCGGTCGCGGGATCGAGCTCGACCCCGGCTTCCTCGCTCAGCTCCCTGCGGGCACAGGTGGCCAGGCCTTCCATTCCTTCTCCGTCTTCGGGATCGATCGAACCTCCCGGAAAGACCCAGACGCTCGGCATGAAATGCGATTCGGGAGACCGCTTCAGGAGCAGAACCTCCAGCGAGCCGTGCGACCGGCCGTCGCGCAGCAGCAGGACCGTGGCGGCGGTCCGGGGCTCGCTGGGCCGGCCCGTGTTGAGGGCCTCCGATGATCCCGGTTCAGGAAAAGCGGACATCGCCTAACCGTACCGTGATTCGGCCCGGCCGGTCCCGTTTGGGTAACGTGCAGCGGGTGACCACCGCGGCGACACAACTCTGGATCTGCTCATCCTGTGGCTGGATTTACGACCCGGCCGAAGGTGACGCCGACGGCGGCATCCCCGCGGGCACCTCGTTCGAGGACATCCCCGAAGACTGGTTCTGCCC
>JBGUDX010000119.1:0-5132 GCA_041821645.1 Acidobacteriota bacterium | reverse complement strand
GCGCGACATCAAGAAGTTGCTCGGCAAGGAACAGGTCAAACCGTTCAAGAAGAGCTACTGCGGTAAGGGCAACCTCGAGGCCTGCCAGACCGCGGTCTGGAACGCGATCGCCGAGGCCGGTCAGGAGCTGACCACCAAGTACGGAACCTCTGATCCGTCGCAGTGGCGCTCCGACGCCACCGCCGAGGAGATCGAGTTCGATTTCTTCAACCTGATGACGATGGCCTACACCAACCGCCCGAGCGGAATCCAGCAGGTCATCGCCTTCAACGGCCACCGCTAGCCTGAACTCTGAGCTGAGCCAGCGCGACCTCGGGAAACCGGGGTCGCCTGGCCCTGGCTCCGGTTGCCGCGTGACCGGTGCCGCGTGTCCGGGTGCCCGGACCGTCACAATGACCGGGTGGAAGAAGCCGCAGTAAGAAAAACCAAGATCGTCGCCACCGTCGGCCCGGCCAGTTGGGACCCCTCGACCCTGGTCGAGATGATCGAGGCCGGGGTCGATGTTTTCCGGCTCAACTTCTCGCACGCCGATCAGGAGCGGCACCGGAAGACGGTCCGGGACATCCGGGCCGCCAGCGAGGCTGCCGGGCGCGAGGTCGGGATTCTCGGCGATCTGCCCGGGCCGAAGCTCAGGGTCGGCCACTTCCCGGATGAAGTGGTTGAAATTGCCACGGGCTCGGATGTGACCCTGACCCCCGGTGAAGGCGACGGCTCGGCCACGAACATCCCGGTCTCCTGGCCGCGGATGACCGAGGTGCTCGAAGAGGGAGCGATCGTCTACCTCGCCGATGGCAGCATCCGGTTGAAGGTGACCGGCAGATCGGCGGAGTCGCTGACCGCCCACGTACAGATCGGCGGGCCGCTGTCGTCAAACAAGGGCATGAACCTGCCCGGGGTGGACGCCGGACTCGAGGCCATTTCGGGGGCAGATCTCGAATGGGTCGACTTCGTGGTTGCCAACCACCTCGATCTTCTGGCGGTTTCTTTCGTGCGAGAGGCGTCGGACCTCGAGCCGGTGATGAAGCGGCTGGAGGAGCTCCACTCGAATATTCCTGTGATCGCCAAGATCGAGAAGCCGGAGGCGACTGACGCGATCGAGGAGATAGTGGAGGCGGCGAGCGGGGGGATCATGATCGCCCGCGGCGATCTCGGCATCGAGGTCCCGCTTTCCAAGGTCCCGGTCCTGCAGAAGCACCTGATCAGTGCAGCCGGCCACTGGTCCAGGCCGGCGATCACCGCGACCCAGATGCTCGCCTCGATGGTCACCGAGAGCCGCCCGACCAGGGCCGAGGTGACAGACGTGGCGACCGCGATCTTCGACGGCACCGACGCGGTGATGCTTTCCGAGGAGACCGCGGTCGGCGCCCACCCGGTCGAGGCGATCAGGGTCATGGATCAGATAGCCAGGGCGACCGAGCCCGACCTGCCGTACTGGGACTGGCTCTTGAACCGGACCAGCCAGGACGAAATGGACGTCTCGGATTCGGTTACCCAGAGCGCGGTCATCACTTCCTACCGGCTCGGGCTCAAGTCGATCGTGGTGCCGACTGCCTCCGGTCGAACCGCTGCCGTGGTCGCCGCCCACCGCCCACAGGTCCCGGTGCTCGCGGTCACTCACAGCCTGCAGACGCAGCGGCGGCTGCGTCTCGTTTTCGGGGTCGAGCCCGTGCTGCACGACCAGACCGCCGAGATCCGGAACCTGCTCTATGAATGCGCCGACGTGGCGGTCAGGTTCGGGGCCGCCGAATCAGGCGACCTGATTGCGATCGTCGCCGGGCTGTCCGACCTCGGCCTCGGCACCAATCTGTTCGAGGTCCATCGCGTCTCCTGACTCGCCCGCCCGGTCGCCAGGGGTTTGCCGATATATTGATCGCGGTTCGGAATCATGAACTTGGGATGGGGTGCCGCTTTAGCAATGAAGACCGTCGAGATAAGCAATCCGGAGGAGTCGCAGGTTCTCGGCGAGATCGCCCTGACCGACACCGATGCGGTCGAAGCGATCGTCTCCGAGGCGGTGGGCGCGCGCAAGGACTGGTCGTCCAGGCCGGTGGCCGAGCGGGCCGCCATCCTCGATCGGGCAGCCGATCTGCTCGAGGGTGACCGGGCCGAGATCGCGGCGCTGCTGGCAGCCGAGTCGGGCAAGCCGATCGGCCAGTCCGAGTTCGAGGTGGGGGGCGGGATCCACTTCCTTTACGGCAACGCCGAGGAGGGCCGGCGGCTGGCCGGGCGGGTTCTGCCGACCGAAGGCAATCCCGGGACCGAGTGGGACCTGGCCTACACCCGCCGCGAGCCGCTCGGTGTGGTCGCGGCGATCCTTCCGTTCAACTTTCCGGTGGAGCTGTTTGTCGAGAAGTGCGCCGCGGCGCTGGTCGGCGGCAACGCGGTGGTGGTCAAGCCGCCGCTCGAGGCGCCGCTGGCGGTCGAGCGTTTCCGCCGCGCCCTGATCGAGGCCGGCGTGCCCGAGGCGGTGATGCAGGCGGTCCACGGCGCAGCAGACGTCGGGGCCGCGCTGGCCGGCGCCCCCGGGGTCGATGCCGTTTCGCTGACCGGCTCGACCGGGGCCGGGATCGCGGTGGCCCGGGCGACCGCTGCGACGCTGCGCTTCCTCCACCTCGAACTCGGCGGCAACAACGGCTGCCTGGTGCTCGACGACGCCGACATCGATCTGGTGGCGAGCGAGGCGGTGAGCGGTCGCATCCTGATGAACGGCCAGGCCTGCTCGGCCAGCAAGCGGGTCATCGTGCACCGCTCGCTCCACGACGAGCTGGCCGAACGACTGGCAGTGGCGGTCGGCGAGCAGACGGTCGGCCCGGCGATCGATCCCGGCTCGACCATCGGCCCGCTGATCCATGCCGACGCCGCCGGCAAGGTCGCCGCCCAGGTGGCCAATGCGGCCGGACAGGGTGCGGAGATCGCGGCCGGGACCGGGCAGGCCGAGGGGGCCTACTTCGGCCCGACCCTGCTGGCCGGCGTACCCGCCTCCGCCGACGTCGCCCGCGACGACGAGATCTTCGGCCCGGTCTTCAACCTGATCCCGGTCGACTCGGCCGAGCAGGCGATCGAGGTCGCAAACAGCTCCTCGTTCGGCCTGATGGCCAGCGTCTTCTCCCGCGACCCCCAACGGGCGCTCAACGTCGCCGAGCAAATCGAGTCGGGCGGAGTGGTGATCAACGGCACCGACAACTACCGGCCGCCGGTGATCCCGTTCGGGGGAACCAAGCTCTCCGGCCGCGGCCGCGAGGGGCTCGGCTACACGCTCGAGGAGCTGACCCGGGAGAAGACGATCGTATTCCGTCGATTCAGGTCCGCGCCGGAATAGGGCCGGAGCCGGATGGGCACAAAGAACGGCAAGTACGAGGTCCCGGCGGTGGTCGGGGCGATCAACGTGCTGCAGGTGCTATCCGGCGCGGGAGAGCAGGGTGCGACCCAGGCCACCCTGGTCGAGTCGACCGGCATGTCGAAGAGCACGATGCACAACCTGCTCTCGACCCTGGAGGCACACAAGTTCGTGCGAAAGGAGGAGAGCACCAGGACCTACCGGCTGGGGCCGGCCCTGATTCCGCTCGGTACGGCGGCGACCAGGCAGGTCAAGCTGATCCGTTCGACGATCGACCGAATCGCCTCGCTGGCCAGCGTTCACGGCCTCTCGTTCGCGGTCGCCCAGCGGACCAGCGAAGACGATTGCCAGATAATCGAGCGGGTCTACCCGGCGACAGGCGTGCACGTCGGCATCACGATCGGCAGCAGCTACGGCCCGATGGACGGGGCGCTCGGCAAGGTACTCCTGGCGGCGATGGACGAGGACCGGGCGGAGCGCTTGGTCAAAAAGCGCAGCCTGCCGGCCCACACAGGGGCGACCATCACCAGCCCGAAGGCGCTGCTGGCCGAGATCGACGAGGTCCGGACGACGGGCTGGGCCGCAAGCCGCGGCGAGTTCAACGAAAACCACGCGGTCGCCTCCGGGGTGTGGGGCTCGTCCGGCGAGCTCGAACTGCTGGTTCTGGCGCTAGGTTTTCCCGGCCAGCTCGACGGTGAAGCGCTCGAGGAAACGGGCAAGCTGCTGGTGAGGGTGGCCGGATCGGTCATGGCCGAGGCCGGGGTCGAAACGTCGGCGCTGCCCGGCTACGCACGCAGCTCGCAGGCCGGATCGGAATGAGGAACAGGGCGGATGCGAATTAGCGAAAAGGGTGCTCGCCGGCCGTCGGAGGCTGTGTTAGGCTGATCATGGAATCGAACTTGGTTCAGAATGCTGAACTTTTCGCGAATAGAATGTAACTGGAGGAGAAGCAAATGAGCGATGCCGAAACGGTTGATCTGATCATCACGGGCGGGACCGTTGTCAGCCCGAGTGGAACCCGGAAGGTCGGGATCGCAGTTGACGACGGCAAGGTCGTCGCCGTGACCGATGACCGTTTCCTGCCGCCCGCGAAGAAGACCGTCGATGCCTCCGGCCTCCACGTGATCCCCGGCCTGGTCGACACCGAGGCCCACCCGGGCTGTTACGTGCCGCTCAAGGACGACCTCGCCAGTGAGTCGCGCGCAGCGGTGACTGCCGGAGTGACCACCTGGGGCGTGCACTCTCCGCAGACCCGGATGGGCCATCCGGACTTCGTCGAGTATGTGCAGAAGGAAGACGTCAAGTCGTTCCACGAGAGCTTCCCCTACTTCGAGAAGCTGATCGAGACCGACTCGGCGGTCAACATCTTCCTCACCTACATGCTGGAGACCGACCAGCAGGCCGAGGAGATCCCCGAGTACGCCAAAGACCACGGGGTCACCTCATACAAGCTCTACCTCCAGGCGATGAGCCCCGAGGCGGAGCCGAACTGGCCCGGTCGCCGGGCCGGCCTCGGCGCCGGATTCGATGACGGCGTCTGCTGGGTCGCGATGGAGAACGTGGCCGCGCTCGGCCGCCCGGGAATCGTCTGCATGCACTGTGAGAACTGGGAGATCGCCCGGATCTTCGACAAGCGGCTGAAGGCCGAAGGCCGTACCGACTGGGCCACCTGGTCGGACCGCTCGCCGCACTTCCTCGAGGCGACCCACATCAGGACCTACGGCGACATGGCCGCGGAGACCGGCTGCCCGATCTACATCCAGCACTCGACCACGCCGGAGAGCTATCGCGAGAT
>JBGUDX010000118.1:0-5158 GCA_041821645.1 Acidobacteriota bacterium | reverse complement strand
GACTCGACCGCATCAACCAGCCGGACCAGCTCTCCCGCAGATTCGCCCAGGTCCGCGTCGCAGAGCAGCACGGTCTGAGGGAGGTCGGGGGCGCTCAGCATCGCCTCGGCGCAGGCGGTCATGTTGCCGCCCTTGCCGTGACTCCTGCCACGCCGGACCAGTTGGGCGCCTGACGTCATTGCGATGTCGGCGGTGCCGTCATTCGAAGCGTCGTCGGCGACCCAGAGGGTGGCGCCGGGCAGCGCGCCGCCCAGCGATTCCAGCGTGGCCGCGATCCTGTCGGCCTCGTTCCGCGCGGCAACCAGGACCGCGATGCGTCCGCCTGAGGATCCGGCGCCGGCCGGACCGGCGGCGGGAGCGGCTTCAGAGCCGGCAGGGCCGGCTTCCGCCTCGGGATCGGGAGTCTCGCCGCTGACCATCGCTGCCGGTGACTCTACAAGCGCCGGCCGTCAACTATTCTTCCCCTCATATGGCGAACATCGAAGCTCACATCACGGGAAATGTCTGGAAGATCGAAGTGGCGGTCGGGGACACGGTCAGCGAAGACGACGAGGTGATCATCCTCGAGTCGATGAAGATGGAGATCCCGGTTGAATCAGAGGACGACGGGGTGGTCAAGGAGATCAAGTGTGCCGAGGGTGATTCGGTGAATGAGGGCGACGTCCTGATCGTGCTCGGGTAGAGCGGCGTCACGGAGGCAGGGATGAACAGTCCGGAATCAGGCCCGGTCGATGAGATAACGACCGGCACCGACAAACTGCTGCTTGACTTTCCGGCCGAGGCCGTCGCCCGGCTCACAATCTCGGACCCCGACAAGCGCAACGCCCTCGACCATGACGTGCTCGACGCGATCAGCTCGACCCTGCCGGAGCTTGACCGGGGCATCGAGGTCAGGTGCCTGATCATCACCGGCGCGGACCCCGTCTTTTCGGCCGGCTATGACATCGGCTCGATTCCCGACGAGAACTTCCAGAAGGATGCCGAAGCCCTGGTCGCCCACCCGTTCCCGGCCGCGATGGAGGCGATCGACGCCTTTCCCTGGCCGACCGTGGCGGCGTTGAACGGCCACTGCCTGGGCGGCGGGCTCGAGCTGGCAATCACCTGTGACCTGAGAATCTGCTCATCCGACGCCAAGCTGGGCATGCCCGCCGCCAAGCTGGGCCTTATCTACGGCCACACCGGGCTGATCCGTTTCATCGAGACGATCGGCGCGGCCCGGACCCGGGAGATGTTCTTCACCGGCGGGAACGTCGGGGCCGCAAGGGCCGAACAGATCAATCTGGTCAACCGGGTGGTTCCGGGAGACGATCTCCAACCTGAATCGGTCGAGTTGGCCGCGAGGATCGCCGCCAACGCCCCCCTGTCGATGAAGGGCAACAAGCGGGCGATCGCGACGATCCTCGCGAACCCGGTACTCAGCCCGGAGCAGGAGGCCGAACTGGTCGAGCTGCGGGAGTCCTGCTTTTCATCCGACGACCTCCTCGAGGGCATCACCGCTTTCGGCGAAAAGCGCAAGCCCCGCTGGTCAGGGCGCTAACCGCCCAGTTGCGAACGTAGCCGCAGAATGCGGTTGACCGACTTGCGAGAGGAGCCCGGGTCCAGCTTCCCGGAGCGGATCCGGCTCGCCAGGGCCTCCCCGGCCTTGAGGGCCTGACGGTAGTCGGTGAAGAGCAGCAGGTCCATCCCGGCGCCGGCGCCGGCTATCGCGACCCTGGCCGGGCCACCGAAACTACGGGACGCGACCGTGCCCAGGGCGTCGGTGATGGTCACCCCGCTGAACCCGAGCCGGCTCCTCAGCTCGCCGGTCACGATCTTCTTCTCGAATGCGGCCGGCTTCGGGCCGAAAGCCGGGTAAATCGCGGTGCCGACCATCACCAGCTTGCCTCCCGCCTCGATGAATGAGCGATAGGGAGCCTCATCGATCCGCCGCACGACGGCTCTCGGAAGACCGATCCTCTGAACGGCGTCGTCAGTGTTCAGCGAAGCCTTGCCGAGCCCGGGGAAATGCTTGGCGGTGGCGGCGATGCCGACCGACTGGACTCCCCGGGCAAACGGGACGGCCGTCCGTGAGACCCTGGCCGCCGTGCTGCCGAAACCGCGGTCGGTCCCGGCGATGTTGCCACCCGGGCGGGCGACGTCGAGCACCGGGGCCAGGTTGATGTTGACGCCGGCATTCTTGAGATTGCGACCGGTCAGCTTCCCCTGGCTCCGGGAAAAGCGGGGCCCGCGCCGGCCCATCGTCGCGGCCGAGGCATTCGGCGCGCCGGAGATGCGTTTGACCAGACCGCCTTCCTGGTCGATCATGATCGGCAACCGGTAGCCGCGAAGTCGGGTCGGGCGCGTGATCCGCTGCAGTTTCCGGTTGAGGGCACGGACCGCCGGCCGCGAGCGGATGTTGTCTGCGAACAGGATCACGCCTCCGATGCGGCCGGACCTGATCCCGCGTTTGAGCGCTGCAGGGATCGAATGCCCGGAGAAGCCGGCGATCATCCGCTGCCCGGCCAGCCGCCGGTCGTTCAGGCCGGCCGAAAGTGGAGTGGAGTCTGGCGCCGAGCCGCCCGATCCGGCATTCGAGCTGCCGCCGGCCAGCATTCCGGCGATCAGGGCCAGCGACACGATCAACGCGCCCACGGCGAGCAGCTCGATCCGGTTCGCCCGGACCCGCGAGCCCCGCCTTCCGGAGTCAGATCTACGATCGGGCATAGCCCACGATGATACGGGGCCGGCGGCTTCGCTCAGGCCGCTCCGGATTCGATCACGTCGATCGTCCCGTCACCGGGCTCGACCCGGAGTCCGGCCCCGGAGGCTCGGCGGCGGCTCAGCCGTTGGACGACGCGGGATTAAGGCCGCCGGACGGACCGAGGTCCGGGCCGAGGTCGGCATCCGGACCGATTCGCAGATCCGAGTCGAGGTCGCCGAGGGCGTCCAGCGAGCGGCCGCGCCCGTAGGCGTAGATGTACTGGCCGATACCGGTCATGTTGTAGATCCGCGGCTGGTCGGCGATGAAGGTCCGCAGGCAGCCGTGGCTGGCCGGGTAGTTGGGGACCGACTTGTAGCCGTGGATCGCGTAACCGCGGATGAAGTACGAGGACATGTACATGCCCTTCTGGTTGTAGCCGGGGTCTTTCCAGTAGAAGCTGTAGGTGCCGAGGATGGTCGGCGTGACCGGCGCCCCGCTCGAGGTCGGGAAGATCGCGTATGGCTTCTTGCCGTTGGCGAAGACGATCACCTGGCGCGAGAGCGGCGCCTCGACGTGGTCGCCCAGCGCCGGCCTGCGCACCCGGTAGCGGCCCTTGCCGTTGAAGACGTTCTTGACGATCGCCTTCGAGGCGGAAGCGTTACGGGTCAGGTTGTTCGCCTTGCGGTAAGCCAGCACCGCGCGCTCCATCGATCCGTCGAAGCACTTGCCGTTCGACGGCACGTAGGCGAGCCGGTTCAGCGCCCTGCGGAATCCGCGGACGACGCGGCCGCACTGGCCCTTGCTGACTCCCCTGAAGCGCACCTTCCAGGACTTGCGCACGGTCGAATCGCGGTTCACCGCGTCCTTGCCGGCCTGCCCGAAGTACTTGGCCTGAACCGCGTACTTGCCGCCCTTCTTGGTGGCGACCCTGGTCTTGAAGGTGCCGTAGTTGCCTTTGCCCTTCCTGACCTTGACCCGACGCAGACTGAACCGTTTTGCGTTGTGGAAAACGTAGACCTGGACCCTCTGGCCCTTGCGGTACGGGCTGAGGCTGCCTCCCACGGTGACCATCGAGGTGATTCCGGTCCGGCCCTTGCTCAGGCCGTGCGGCTTGATCTTGACGGTGCTGTTCGGCACCGCCTTGGGCTTCGACCCGCCGCCCTTGCCCGGGCTGCCCCCGTTCTTCTTTCCTGCCGCGGACGCTTGCTGGGCACCGCTCGCGGCGAGACCGAGCAGGCCGCCGACCAGGGCCAGGACGAGCAGGGCCCTCATCGGGGCCCTCCTGCTCGGTACGAATTCAGATATCGAGGCCACAAGCTCTCCTTGAACGGTCGGACTCCGGGCATGGAGTGACTTCAATTGTACCCCGAACGCCCGCCCGGTCGGCCAACTCTGGTGAAAAAGGCCGGGTTTCTGCCTCTGGCCGGGATCGGACCGGAACGACCCCGTGGCCGGAGCTCAGGCCACCGGCGCGGCCGATCCGGGAGCGGGCACTTCCGCGGCGCCCGGCTCCGAGCGGTCCGACACGTCCTGGAACGCGGGCTCGGCCGCCTCATCATGGGATGCGCCATGCCCGCGAATCATCACCAGGGCTACCAGCACGCCGATG
Source organism: Acidobacteriota bacterium (assembly GCA_041821645.1). Lineage (GTDB taxonomy): Bacteria > Actinomycetota > Thermoleophilia > Solirubrobacterales > 70-9 > 67-14. The sequence goes on along the minus strand of JBGUDX010000118.1, from coordinate 869 downwards.
ATCGCCATCGACAGCGAGAGAACCATGGCGTGGCTGAGGCCGTAGATGAAGGCATCCTGCCCGGCCGCCGTCACCTTTGCGGCCTGAGCGGCGGAGAGGCCGTCGACCTGCGGGGCACCGCCGGTCAGTTGGTGGGCGAAGTCGCTGCGCTCGGCCCCGGTGAGGCCGGCGCCGGAGAATGTGTCGTCCAGTCGTGACTGCGCCTGCGCCTGAAAAAGCGCGCCGAGCGCCGCGATCCCGAAGGTCCCACCGACCATGCGAAACATCGAGAGCACACCGGAGGCGACCCCGGCCTTGACCGTGGCGACCGAGTTCATCGCCGCGGTGGACATCGGCGACATGGTCATGCCGATCCCGGCGCCGAGCAACATGAATCCCGGCAGGATGTGGGAAAAGGTCGTTCCGACCTCGATCGTCGACAGCAGGTAAAGCGAAACGGATATCAGGGTCATCCCGGCGACCATCGGCCAGCGGGGGCCGATCCGGTCGGCGAGCCGGCCGGATAGCGGCGACAGCACCATGATCACCAGCGTCGTCGGCAGGAACCTGATCCCGGCCTCGAGGGCCGAGTAGCCGAGAATGTTCTGCATGTACAGGGCGAAGAAGAAGAAGACGCCCAGCATCGCGAACGAGATGATGAATGCGACGGTTACCGATCCGATGAAGTTGCGGCTGTTGAACAGGGCGAATTCGATTATCGGCGCCTCGACCCGCTGCTCCACCACGATGAACAGGACAAGCGCCACGATCGAAACGGCGATCAGGCTGATGACCGCGGCCGAATCCCAGCCCCAGGTGTTGCCTTCGATCAGGGCCAGAACCATGGCGGTGAGGCCGACAGTGAGCACCGTCACCCCGAGCACATCCAC
>JBGUDX010000117.1:0-5175 GCA_041821645.1 Acidobacteriota bacterium | reverse complement strand
CCGCAAAGGCAGCTTTCGAGGGAGGCTGGGCCATCTCGTCGCCGAAGGAGCGCTCCGACCGGCTGCTGCGGCTGGCCGACCTGATCATCGAGAACGGTGATGAGCTGATCGACATCGAGACCGCCGACGCCGGCAAGCCGCGCCAGTCCTTCATCGACGAGGAGCTCGAGACCACGGCCGATCACATCCGCTTCTTCGCCTCGGCCGCCCGCAATCTCGAGGGCAAGGCGGCCATGGAGTACGTCGAGGGGCACACCTCCTTCGTGCGGCGTGAGCCGATGGGCGTGGTCGCCCAGATCACCCCGTGGAACTACCCGCTGATGATGGCCATCTGGAAGATCGGCCCGGCGCTGGCGACCGGCAACACGCTGGTCCTCAAGCCGGCCGAATCGACCCCGGTCTCGACCCTGGGCCCGCTGGCCCGGATGTGCGCCGAGGCCTTTCCCGCAGGCGTGACCAACTTCATCGGTGGCCACGGAGATCCCGCCGGATCGACTCTGGTGCGGCATCCCGACGTCAAGCTCGTTTCACTCACCGGCTCGATCAACACCGGCAAGTGGATCGCCCGCGAGGCCGCCGATACCCTCAAACGGGTCCATCTCGAACTCGGCGGCAAGGCACCGGTGATCGTCTTCGACGACGCCGACATGGACAAGGCGATGGAGACCATTGCCGGTACCGGCCTGTTCAACGCCGGGCAGGACTGCACCGCGGCCACCCGGATCCTCGCCGGCCCGAAGGTCTATGACGACGTGGTCAGCGGCCTGGCCTCGGAGGCCGGCGGCTACGTGATGGGCGATCTCGACGACGCGGCCACGATGCTGGGGCCGGTCAACTCGGAGAAGCAGTTCGATCACGTGACCGGGATGATCGAACGCCGTCCCGACCACGCCCAGGTCGCCACCGGCGGTGGCAGCCCCGACCGGCCCGGCTTCTACGTCGAGCCGACCGTGATCGCCGACCTCAAGCAGGACGACGAGCTGGTCCAGGACGAGATCTTCGGCCCGGTGATGACGGTGCAGCCGTTCACCGACGAGGCTCAGGCGATCGCCTGGGCCAATGGCACCCGCTATGGGCTGGCCTCATCGGTCTGGACCCGTGACATCGGCCGGGCGATGAGGGTCACCAACGCGCTCCGGTTCGGTGTCGTCTGGATCAACGACCACATCATCATGGCGCCCGAGATGCCGCACGGCGGCTACAACGAGTCCGGCTACGGCAAGGACATGTCGATGTACTCACTCGAGGACTACACCCAGATCAAGCACGTAATGGTGTCTCTGGACTGAGCGGGCCGCGCGCCCTAGTTTCCGTCGCGGAGGGCGGCGATGCCGCCGATCACCCCGATGTAGGCGGTGCCGTCGGGGGCGATGTTTATCGCCGAGTAATTGTTGTTGAACCGGATGCCGGCCCCAGCGAAGCGGGACCAGACCGTCTCGCCGGTGCGGAAATCGATCGCAGTCCAGTAGTAGCCGCGGGCGCCGCTCGGATCGGGCGGCATTGTGTAGGTGTAGATCAGGCCCGTCTTGACCGATATCTTCGGCACGACCGACGCCCCGCGCTCGGTGTGATTGGTCCAGGCCCTGCTGCACCCCTTGCCGTTTTTCCAGACGTTGACCCGGGCGAACCCCGGCTCGGTCACGGCGATCGATCCCTCGGGCGGCAGGGGATTCGTATAGCCGTAATTGTTCTCGACGATCAGCGATCGGCCGGCGCCGACCAGCGTGTTCTCGGTTCCGCCGGCACCCTTCCTGAAGACCGGCACTTCGCAGACCTTGCGTTTCTCTCCCTTCGCGAGCCGGTTCTTGGTCCGGTAGACCACCACGTTCATCGGGTCGGCGTTGTCGGCGATCGCGACGTAGCCGCCGTGGAGGATGGTCGGGGTGGTGCCGCTGCCCGGCCCGGCCTGGCCCGGCTTGGCGATTCCGGTGTTCCTGTAGCCGGCCTTCCAGGCGATCCGGGGCGCGCCCTTGCTGTTGGTCCTCAAGCGGTACATCCGCTTGTCGGTTACCACGTAGACGCCGCCCTCCGCGACGGTGAACGAGTTCTCGATCGGCTCGTCCAGTTTGAGCAGCCGTACCTTCCGGGACTCTTTGTCGAGCGTCCCGACCTTTCCGGTCTGTTTGACCACGAACCAGATCCGGTCGTCGAAATCGGGAAGCGCCGAGTTCATCCGCTCGCTCTCGGTGTTCACGTCCGGGGTCAGGTCGAAGTCCCGGCGAAGCTCGAACCCGCTGCCGTCCTCGGTCTGACCGATCACCTGGATGTGGTTGTTCTGGGTGGGGACCCAGAGGCGATCACGCTTGTCGGTGTAGAAATAGCCACCCCCGGCGAAGTTCTGGTAGATCGGGGTCCCGGCCGGGGGCGGGCTGAACGGCATCTCGTAGGTAGCCAGGATCTCCAGCGTCTCGGGATCGATCATCCGGACCTGGGGGGCGGCTCCGCGGGTCGGGCAGATCGAGATTATCCGTCCGCGACTGTCGAAGTCCAGCGAAGCGCAGATCGCGTCCGGCATGGCGCCCGAAAATGCGTTCGAGTTCTTCCCGAGCGGCGCCCGGCGATGGTAGGCGTCGGTCATCCAGGTGTCGTTATGAATGTTGTTCCAGGGGTTGCTCCCCATGAACGGATTCTGCGGGGCCTTCCTCGCGTTCTCGATCTTCTTGCCGGCCGCTGCCCGGCCCGGGTTCGGCGGTAGCGTCGGAGCCGGATCGGTGAACGAGATGATCGGAGCCGCCGACGCGACGCCGCTTCCGGCCAGGGCCAGCCCTGCCAGGACGAGCGTCGAGAGTGCCGGTATCCGTTTCACCTGTTCGAGTTAACCCGCCCCGCGGCAGTTGATGCGGAGCGCTCCCGCGATGCGACAGCCAGGCCTAGAGCCCGAGGTTCTTGCTGATGATCTCTTTCATGATCTCGTCGGTGCCGCCGCCGATCGGGCCGAGCCGGGCATCGCGCAGGGTCCGCTCGATTTCGTACTCGCGCATGTAGCCGTAGCCGCCGTGGATCTGGAGGGCTTCGTCGGCCAGATCGACCAGGGTGCGCTGGGTCAGAAGCTTGGTCATCGCCACCTCGCGGATCACGACCTCACCCTCGGCAAACCGGCGCAGGGTGTCGTAGGTCAGGGTCCTGGACGCTGCCGCCCGGGTGACCATTTCGGCGAGCTTGTGGCTGATCGCCTGGAACGACCCGATCGGCCTGCCGAACGCCTCGCGTTCCCTGACGTATTCGAGGCAGAGCTCGATCAGCCGGTCCATCGAGCCCAGTGCGCCGATTGCCATCAGCAGCCTCTCCCAGGCGAAGTTGGCCATGATCAGCTGGAAGCCGCGGTTCTCCTGCCCCAGCAGATGAGAGTCCGGGACCTCGACATCGTTCAGCGAGATCTCTCCGGTGTCCGAAGCGTGCCAGCCGAGTTTCTCCAGCTTGGAGCTGACCTCATAGCCGGGCATGTCGCTTTCGAGCACGAGAAACGAGATCCCGCCGTGGCCCCCTTTCTCACTCGTCCGGCAGGCGCAGACCAGGAAGTCGGCCCGGACGCCGTTGGTGATGAAGGTCTTGCCGCCGCTCACCCGGTAACCGCCATCGGTCTTTTTCGCGCTGGTACGGATCGACGCGACATCGGAGCCGGCCCCCGGTTCGGTGATCCCGAGCGCCCCGACCTTCTCGCCCCTGATCCCCGGGACGATCCAGCGCTGCCGCTGCCACTCGTCACCGAACTCGAACACCGGCGGCAACGCAATTCCGGCGTGCGCGTTCAGCCCGGCCGCGACACCTCCCGAGGCGCCTCTACGCGCGAGCTCTTCGACCCAGACCGCGTCGTGCAGGTGGGTGCCGCCCTGACCGCCGTACTGCTCGGGGAACTTGAGGCCGAGAAAGCCGAGTTCGCCACAGCGGGTGAACAGGTCGAGCGGAAACTCGCGGGCCTCTTCCCAATCGGCTACGTGGGGCGCGATCTCCTTCTCGGTGAACCGGCGCACGCTCTCGCGTAGTTCTTCGTGCTCGGCGGTGAACGGCGGGGGCGGTTGCGGCGCGCCATGCCGCGCGCTTCCTGTGGTCTGTTCCATACGGTGGAGTCTAGGACGGGGAGGCCCGCGGTGATTCGAGTGGCACTCGTCCGGTCGCGGGCCCCGGGTCCGGGATGAGCCCGGGCTTGGGTCACCGCTCCGGCGGCTGGGGAGACGCCGGGTGGGCCCGGTATTCGGGGGTTACCGGAGCGCTTAGTACTTGCCGGGGTGGCGCACTGAGAAACCGCGGGAGGAGCGGATGGTGCTGCTCCAGCGGTTGCCGCCGGTCGAGCGCATGTTCGAAGTGTCGAAGCTCAGGCCGGCCACGACCATGTACATGTGGCCGCCGTTGGCGTAGGTCGTGATCCAGCGTCCGCGACCCCTCTTCTTCCAGTTGATGTATCCACCGGAAGGCATCGGGCTGCCGAGGAACCTGCCGCCGTGAAGGGCGTAGCTGACCGAACCGGAGCAGTCGTAGCCTCTCGACTTCCTGCTCGAGTGCCCGCCACCGTAGACGTACGGCTTGTTGCGGATCTTGTTGGCCCACGCGATCACGCGCTTGACCCGGGCCGGGGCCGTATCCGGGGCGATCGCCCTTCCTCGGACCAGGCGGGCCTTTTTGATCGGCTTGCAGTCGTTGGCGCTCATCGAAAGGCCGCCGCTTGTATCTGCGGAACAGCCGGCGGTTGCCGAAGCCGGGGCCAGCCCGGCGAAAAGCGCGAAGGCGAGGCCGAGTGCGGCCGAAAGCCCTGCTACGCCGTATCTGGAACTGAAGATGTCTTGAAACGAGTTGATACCGATCTCCTTTGTCGGCCTACGGGGTTAGCTGTCGGGCTGGCGCTCTTAAGGAGCCTGCGCCCCCACATCGGTGTGGGTTCGCCCCAAATAACTCGGTTCCCCCGCTCCCTGGTGTCTATGACGGCCAGGGATTCGGCGTCTCGGTTTTTGAACTTGCGAAATACTAGACCATCTGCTCGTATTTCGCTAACACATGGTGCGATTCCTTCCGATAGCAGGGATTTTTCAGCCGCCGGTCGATGCCGGCGGCTTCTGGCCCGGCTCTTTTCCGCGGCAGAGCAGGCCTTGCCGATGCGGCCGCCGCTGCTAGGTTGAGGTCATGGAGATCGAGGGAAGCAGAGTGCTGTTGACCGGTGCGACCGGGGGCCTGGGGCGGACT
>JBGUDX010000116.1:0-5198 GCA_041821645.1 Acidobacteriota bacterium | reverse complement strand
CAGGCCGTCTTCGCGGGCGTCGTTGAGCGCGATCGGTAGTGAGCCGGACGAAGTGTTTCCGAACCGGTCGATGCACTCGACCACCTTTTCGGCGGGAAGGGCGAGCCTTTCGCCGACCGCGGCGAGAATTCGGGCGTTGGCCTGGTGATAGACAAAAAGGTCGATTTCCTCCTGCTCGCAACCGGCCAGGGCAATCGCCTCGGTCGTCGATTCGCAGATCTTGTCGACCGCCAGCTGGAACGTCTCGTGGCCTTTCATCCGGGTAATCGCCTCTTTCCGGCTGGCCTGGACCAGATGGCCGCTGCCGCCGTCGGCGCCGAGGACCACGGGGCCGATCCGGCCCGGGCCCTTGTCCCCTGCCATCACCACCGCACCTCCACCGTCGGCGAAGATCCCGGCCGTCGTGCGGTCGTCCTGATCGATGAACCGCTGCATCATGTCGGCGCCGATCACCAGGACGTTGTTCGCCCTGCCGGTCTCGATCTGGCTCGCCGCCAGCGAGAGCCCGGAAAGAAATCCGTTGCAGGCCGAGTTCAGATCGAACGCGCCGGCCCGGTCGGCTCCGATGTTGGCCGCGACCACCGGTCCACCGGCCGGACAGAGCATCTCGTTGGTCGAGGTCGCCAGCAGCAAGAGATCGATCGACTCCGCCTCGAACCCGGCATCCTCGAGCGCGGCCCTCGCGGCCAGGGTGGCCATGTCAACCAGGGTCATGTCGGGATCGGCCACCCGCCGCTCACGGACTCCGGTCCGCTTGGTGATCCAGTCCGGCTTGACGCCGAGCCGTTCGGCGATCGGTTCGTTGGTCACCACTCTCTCCGGCAGGGCGACACCGAGGCCGGCGATCCTCGGGCCGGGCGGCGGTCCGGTGGCCGGCGCTTTCTGTTCCGATTCCGTCTCAAGCATGGCTGCCCGAAAGCTCCGATCCGAGGGGTACGGCCTCGACCCCGTCAAGGGTTCGCTTGATCAGCCCGCACAGGACTTCGCCCGGACCGGACTCGATAAACCGCCCGACCCCCCGATCGTTCAGCTCGATCACGGTCTCGCGCCAGCGCACCGGGCGGGTGAGCGCCGACAGCAGGCCCTCGCGGAGATCGTCGAACGGCTGCGCCGTGATCGACGAGAACAGGGTGGTTCGCGGCTGATGAACCTCTACCGCCTCGAGCGCGGCTCGGAATCCCGGGATTGCGGAACGCATCGCCGGCGAGTGAAACGCGCCGTCGATCGGCAGCCGGATCGTCTTCAGGCCGGCCTGTTTGAACTTCGGCCGGGCCGCGTCAATCTCGTCCCTGGGCCCGGAAAGGACTACCTGGCCCGGGGCGTTGTCGTTGGCCACGGTCAGCCCGAGCGAGGCCGCGAGCGCGCCCGCGCCTTCGAGGTCTCCGAGCACGGCGAGCATCCCGCCCGGCTCGGCGGCGGCAGCATCCTGCATCGAGCGCCCCCGGGCGATCGAAAGGGCGAGCCCGTCTTCGACCGAAATGGCTCCGGCCGCGGCGGCAGCGGCGACCTCCCCCAGCGAGTGGCCGGTGATGAAGTCCGCGGATGGCTCGCCGGCGGCCCGCCAACCTGCGATGGCAGCCAGGTAGAGGGCCGGCTGCTGGAACGCCGTGCCTTCTTTGATGCTCTCGATCGGATCGGCCCCGAGCCGCTTGGCGGCATCCTCGAGCAGATCCGGTATCTCCTGCTCGACCACGTCGCGCATCCCGCTCCGCTGACTGCCCTGCCCGGGGAATACGAGCGCCACTGCGTCGGCCGGCCCTGCGGCCGGTACCTCTACTTCGGCTTCGACGGCCGTTTCTGTCTTGTTGGTCTTGCTCACCCGGCGGAAAGTTCCCCTCAAGAAGCCGATGGTTGACCTGAAATTACAGTAAACCCCCCCGAACGGGGGAGCCGTGGCTCCGGAATTGGAGGGCCTCTCGTAAACGCTACCCGCACACCGCGTTTTGGTTACTGCCGCAGAGCGGCCCGATCCGGCCATCGGGACGCTATAGGGTGGCGTGCCGTGACCCCGGCTCCTCGATTGTCCATCGGCCAAGTGTTCTCGTCGATGCGGCGGGCCTTCGATGATCACCGGGAGCTTCTGGTACGGGTAACGCTGCTGTTCGCGGCCCTCAGCGCCCTGACTTCGACCATCGAGATCGCCGGAACCGCGGGAGCCGCGATCTCGATCGGCATCCAGCTGTTTCTCAGCGTCTCCTACTCGGGGGCGGTCGCGGTATTGATCTGCTCATCGGGACCGATCGAGAGCGTCGGCGACCTCTGGGGCCGGACCGGACCGGTGCTCGCGCGCCTGATCTGGGTACGGCTTCTGACCGCGATCGCGATTCTCGGCGGACTGGTCCTGTTGATCATTCCCGGGCTGATCCTGATGACGATCTGGGCGGTGGCCTTTCAGGTGGTCGCTGTCGAAAAGGTCGGGGTGATCGCCGCACTGGCCCGCAGCCGGGAGCTCGTCCGGGGCAACGGCTGGCCGGTCTTCGCGTTCATCCTCGCGCTCGGTGCGCTGGCGGCCCTGCTCGCGCTGCTGGCGATGGTGGTCGCCCTGCCGCTGGGGACCGGTGTCGTCGGCGGGGCCGTGTCGGTTTTCCTGATCGGACTGACCGCAGCGCCACTGGCCGCGGCCGGGCCGGCCGCGCTCTATGGGGAGCTCACCGGCGAGAGCCCCGAACCCCCGCTGTCCGAGGACAGCGACCCGTTCTCGTCGCACTGACCACCGCGAAAGCCGGATTGCCGTTTCCGGCCCTGCCGCCGCCACCCGGATTCAATGCAAGACTCCCCCGCCGTTCGCGCCACGGGTAGGCTGGTCCCATGGACTCCATCCGCACACCTGACAGCCGTTTTGAGCAGATCTCCGACTTCCCGTTCGAGCCGCACTATCGTGAATGGCAGGGCCTGAGGCTGGCCCACATCGACGAGGGCGAAGGTTCACCGGTGCTGATGATCCACGGTGAACCGACCTGGAGTTATCTGTACCGCAAGATGATCCCGCCGCTGGTCGCGGCCGGTCACCGCTGCATCGCCCCGGACCTGGCCGGATTCGGCCGTTCCGACAAGCCGGTCGACGACGACTGGTATTCGTTCAGGAATCACGCCGATTCGGTAGTGGACCTGCTCGAGCAGCTCGATCTTTCCGGGGTCACCGTTGTGGTCCAGGACTGGGGCGGCCCGCTCGGCCTGTATGCGGCGACGATCGGCGCACCCGAGCGAATCGACCGGATCGTTGCGATGGACACCGGCGTGTTCAACGGACACCAGAAGATGACCGATGCCTGGCACCACTTCCACGAGTTCGTCAAGAGCAACCACGACCTGCCGATAGAGCCGCTGATCCAGGGCGCCGCGGCGACCGACCTCAGCGACGAGGTCCTGGCCGCCTACGTGGCGCCGTTCCCGGACGCCGAGTCCAAGGCCGGGCCACGGACCTTCCCCTCGCTGATCCCCCAGACGCCGGACGCCCCCGGCGCGGCCGAGGGCCAGGCGACCCAGGAGGCATTGCTCAAGGGCGAGCGGCCGGCGCTGCTCCTCTGGGCCGACTCCGACCCGGCACTGCCGCTCGACCCGGTCGGCCGTGCGGTTCAGGGCCTGTTCCCGACGGCCGAACCGCTGACCGTGATCGAGGGGGCCAGCCACTTCCTGCAGGAGGACAAGGGCGAGGAGATCGGCCAGATCATCGCTGACTGGCTGGACTGATCCGGTCCAGCAGGGCCGCATGAACGAGCACGCCTGATGGAGGAGTCGAGCAAGCCGAAGAATGCGGTCTGGGTCCTGGCGACGCTGATTCTGGTCGCCGGCGTCGCCAACCTCAACCTGTCGGTAGCCAACGTAGCCCTGCCGGACATCGGTCAGGCCTTCGACGCCAGCCAGACCAGCCTCAACCTGGTCGCGGTCGGCTACTCGCTCGGCCTGGCCACGTCGGTGCTCTACCTGGGCGCGGTCGGCGACCGCTACGGACGCAAATCGATGCTGATCCTCGGCACCGCGCTGGCCGTGCCGGCATCGATCCTGGCCGCGCTCTCGCCGACGATCGAGATCCTGTTCGTCGCCCGCGTTTTCGGCGGAGTCGCCGCCGGCATGGCCTTTCCCACGACCCTCGCCCTGATCACTGCACTCTGGTCCGGTCCCGGGCGGACGAAATCGATCGCGCTCTGGTCGGGTCTCGGCGGGGCGATCTCGGCCCTCGGACCACTGGTCTCGGGAGCGCTGCTGACCAAGTATGAGTGGGGATCGGTGTTCATCGTGACCGTGCCACTGGCCCTCCTGGCCCTCGTGCTCGCGGTCAAGCTGATCCCTTCCCACGTCAACGAGACCACCGATCCGGTCGACCATCTCGGTGGCATGCTCTCGATCCTGATGGTCGCGGGTGTGGTGCTGGCGATCAACTTCGTGCCGCCGACCTACGCGGTGACGACGATGCTCGGACTGCTGGCGATCGGCCTGGCGGCCGGCGCGGGGTTCTTCATCCGGCAGCGTCGTGCCTCCAATCCGCTTTACGACCTCGATGTCGCCGCCCGGCGGATCTTCTGGGTGGCGGCGGTGGCCGGGATAATCGTTTTCGGCACCCTGATGGCGGCGATGTTCATCGGGCAGCAGTACCTGCAGAACGTGCTCGGCTACTCGACCCTGGATTCCGGCCTGGCGATCCTGCCGGCGGCCGTCTTCCTGGTCCTGACCGCCCCGCTCTCGGCGAGGCTGGTCGAGCGTCGCGGGGCCCGGATCGCACTACTGGTCGGCTATCTGTTCTGCCTGCTCGGTTTCATCGCGATGTTCACCCTCTGGGATGAAGGGGCCGCATACTGGAAGATCGGCCTCGGCTACGCACTGATCGGGGCCGGGGTCGGATTCGCCGGCACCCCGGCCTCACACTCACTGACCTGCTCGGTCCCGGTGCGCCGGGCCGGCATGGCCTCGGCCACGTCCGACCTGCAGCGTGACCTCGGCGGGGCACTGATGCAGTCGATGCTCGGCTCGGTGCTGGCCGCCGGGTACACCGCCAAGTTCGCCGACCTGATCGCCTCGTCCCCGGATGCCGACAAAGTTTCGAGCAAGACTCAGGCCGAGCTCGAGAACTCGTTCTCCAGTGCGGCAAACACCGCAAAGGCCAGCCCCCAGTATGCCGATCAGATCATCGCCGCCGCCCGGGAGTCATTCCTGCAGGGAGACGATTGGGCCTACTTGGCAGGCATGGGCGCAATCATCAT
>JBGUDX010000115.1:0-5210 GCA_041821645.1 Acidobacteriota bacterium | reverse complement strand
GATCGATCCAGTTGTGGGAGTGCGAGTTTCCCATCAATTCTGTGTTGTGCCGGGCCTTTGCTTTGTCGAGATACGCCGCCAGCGGCTCGACGCCACCGGCACGAACGATCATGTTCGGATCGTCCTTCAGGACATCAAAGCTCACGAAGCCTCTTGCGCCTTTCTTGGCCGACTCGAAGTCCAGGACGACGCCGTAGCGCCGTGGCAAGTTAGCGACTCCCCTCTTGAACTCGTCGAACGGGTATACCGGGACATCAGTGCCGTCGGGTAAACGCCCTTCCAGTACTTCACGGGCTTCGGCTGCGGAGATCTCTTCCGTGCCGGAAGGCACCAGGATCCGCTGCGGCTCGCTGCCCGACGCTCCCGCTCACAGCTTCTGCATCGCGCCGGGTTAGCCGCAGACCGACGGAGCCCGGCCGCGGCCGGGGCTCCAGCGTCAGTTCGATCGTCTGCTACCTGTCCGGGCTCTCCCACGTCGATCCGGTCAAGGCCGGGCTCTTTCCCGGCCGCTTCCTCAACGAGGAGGTGACGGCCGCCCCTGACATCGACCTCGACTTTCCCCGTGACATCCGGGCGAAACTGATCCCCCGGATACATCAGCGCTACGGAGCCGACCGCTCGGCCCTGGTCGCCGCCTTCCCGACCTACCGGTCACGCGGCGCGATCCGCGACTTCGGCAAGGTGCTGGGCATCCCGGCGGCCGAGATCGAACGAGCCACCCGGGCGGTCGACTTCCACAGCGGCTCCGATGACCTCGGGCGGGACCTGGCCACGGCGATCGGCCCGGAAAGGGCCCACTCTCTCGGCTGGAAGAACCTGACCTGGCTGATTCGCGAGGCCCGCGGCGTACCCCGCAATCCCTCCCAGCATTCCGGTGGCATGGTGATCGCGACCAAGTCGCTGGTCGAGATCTGCCCGGTGGTGCCGGCAGCGATGGAAGAGCGCCAGATCGTCCAGTGGGACAAGGACTCCTGCCAGGACGCCGGATTCCTCAAGATCGACCTGCTCGGCCTCGGCATGCTTTCGGCGGTAGAGCGCTGCGTAGACGAGATCGGCCGGATCCGTGGCGAGACGGTCGACCTGAGCCGGATAGACCTGGCCGACTCCCCGACCTTCGAAGCGATCCGCAGAGGAGATACGACCGGGGTATTTCAGATCGAGAGCCGGGCCCAGATGCAGATGCTGCCGAGGATGAAGCCGATGGACATCGACGATCTGACCATCCAGGTGGCCCTGGTCCGGCCCGGCCCGATCCAGGGCGGCGCGGTCCATCCCTTCATCGAGCGCCGCCGGCGCCTGCGGGAAGACCCCGGCTACGAGGTTCCCTACCAGCACCCGCTGCTGGAGCCGGTGCTCGAGGAGACGCTGGGGGTGATCATCTTTCAGGAGCAGGTGATCGAGGTGGCGATGAGCGTGGCCGGATTCAGTTCATCCGAGGCCGAGGGCCTGCGCCGGGCGATGAGCCGCAAGCGCTCACGGAAGGCTCTGGAGGCTCACCACCACCGGTTCATTGAGGGTGCCGGGGAAAATGGCGTGCCGGTCGAGACCGCCGAGGACGTTTATCGGCAGATCATCGGTTTTTCGGGATTCGGCTTTCCCAAGGCCCATTCGGCCGCCTTCGGCCTACTCGCCTACCAGTCGGCCTGGCTGAAGGTCCACTACGGACCGGAGTACCTGGCTTCGCTCCTGAACGAGCAGCCGATGGGCTTTTACCCACCCGACTCACTGGTCCAGGAGGGCCGCCGGACCGGAATCATCGTGCTGCCTCCCGACCTCAACGCCAGCCGGGTCGACTGCCACACCGAGTGGCCGGCAGAGGCCGATTCCCGGGACGAATCGAACCCGACGGCCGAAATGCCCGGCGGTCCCGGCTCCGGTCCGTCCGACCCCGGGCCGGCGGTCAGGATCGGCCTCGCCTACATAAAGGGGGCGACCCAGGCGGAAATGGAACGGCTGGTGGCCGAGCGCGACCGGGGCGGTTCTTACCGTGACCTCGGGGACCTGGCGGCCCGGATGCCGCTCCGTCGTCAGGAACTGGAACAACTCGCCTGGTCAGGGGCGCTGCGCTCGCTGCCCCGGGGAGAGCGTGTTTCCGGGCTCTGGAGCGTCGGTCTGCTCCCCCACCACGCGGCATCCGAAGGCAGCCGCCAGCTCTCGCTGCCATTCGAGCAGGATGAGCCCCCCGAACTCCAGGAGCCCGAATCCTGGAACCGGGTTCAGGCCGAGTACGGAACGATCGGCATGACCCTGGAAGGCCACCCGATGGCGCTGGCCCGGGCCCAGCTGCCCGATTCCGTCCTGACCACGGTCGATGCCCAGGGCCTCGAGGACAGGAGCCGGGCCGAGGTCGCGGGCCTGCAGGTGGCCCGCCAGCGGCCCGAGACGGCGAACGGGGTGATCTTCATCCTGATCGAAGACGAATGCGGAACCCTCAACCTGATTCTGCCGCCACGGGTGGCAACGAAACATCGCCTGGTGGTGCGAACCGCGACCCTGGTCAAGGCCCGTGGCCGCATAGAGACCAACCAGGGAGTGGTCAACCTCGTAGTAAACGGGCTGACCGAGGTGCACCCCCCTGACCCGGCGATCAAGGCGGTAGTCCCGGCCGGCCACTCGTTCGGCCGGCGGGGTCGGTGATCCACGTTCGTCTCGACCGCTGAAGCGGTCGTCAGCGGGTCAGACAGAGACGGGGTCCGGCACCGGGCGGTCCTAACGCTTGATGCGGATGACCACGCGGGCGGTCTTCGACCGGTTTCCGAGACGGTCCCGGGTCTTGGCCTTGATGACCGTGCGGCCCTTCTTCTTGATCCGGCGAGTCTTCGGGACGGACTTGCGCTTCAGCCCGACACCGGGACTGCCGTCGGGCAGCTTGCGGTCGGGCTTTCCGATGAACTTGACCTTGACCTTGCCGCGGTAGGTCTTCTTTCCGATGCGCTTGCCCTTGATCTTGATCTTCGGCTTCTTCGGTCCGCTCTTGTCAACTTTGATGTTGGCCAGCTCCTCCGAGAACGAGGTCGTGGTGGTCCTCGCTTCGGCAATGTTGTTGGCCGGGATGACCGTGCTGCTGCGCACCCGGTAGCGGTGCGTGCCTTCGGGCTCGTTCTTGAGACTCAGGCTGGAGCTGGTGACGTTGTCCCTGGCGTCCTTCCAGCCGCCCTTGTTGGCAGAGGGCTTGCGCTGAACAAGGAAGCTGGTATCCGGTGCTTCGGTACCCACCCAGCTCAGACCGACCTTGCCGGAGCTCTTCTTTGCGGTGGCCATCGGAGCGGTCGGGCGGAGTTCGGCAAACTGGCGCGAGATCGCCTTGAGCCGCTCTGCGTCTTCGGCAAGGATGAAGCCGGTGGCAAGGAAATCGTCGGTCGCATCCGCATACTGATTGACGTAGTCCGCGAAATCCTCGTAGAGCGCGTCGAGCTGGGAGCGCTCAAACAGTGTGTTGGAGCCGAGCAGTCCGCAGAAGGCCGAGAACAGCGAACCTCCCGGGGCGGCGGAATTGATGCCGTCGTTGACTCCTGTCGGCACGGTCATCTCCGGATAACGGATACCGCCCTGTGCGATCCCGTTCTCGTCGCGGACGAGGTTGTCCTCGCCGTCGTACTGACCGCGCGGGGCGGTCGGCGGGACGACATCGTTCTTGACCCAGTCGACCAGGCCGTCGACCGCCCGGTTGGCGGTGAACGGCCACTGGACCAGGGAAAGGGGGAACTTCTGGCAGTCAACCGTGATCGGAAAGAAGTCGCGGTTGAGCACGCCGGCCACGTTGTCCCAGGCCAGCCTGGGCAGATGCGAAGCGCCGGCGACTTCCCAGTGGCGGATCGAAGTCGTATCCGGATGGGTGTCTACCGGACGGGGAGTCCGGTTCTCGGTTTCGGTGATGACCCGGATCGTCTTCTCCGGACGGTCGTCCCTCAACAACGAGCTGCATACGGTCAGTAGGTATGCATCGGCGATTCCCTGAAGGGGCTGGATCTCGTTGTGGTGACTCGCGAGTCGACCACAGGACTGCGACTCGCCCGAGGCGATCACTACATCTGCGTTGATGCCGCCGAGCGGGTCGTCACCGGTTCCGTTGCCCTTGATCGCATTCAGGGCGGCTCCGAAGACATCGTAGGAAAGGGCGTCAGAGTCGAGTCCGGGGCCGGTCGGAACGGTTCCGCCGCCGTTGACCGTGAGCCCTGCATAACGGGCTGCGTTGAAGGAGAGCAGGGAGTTGACCCCCGTGTTCTGGGCAGTTACACCAACAAAGGTGTAGCCGTTCCTGAGCATGAACTCAGGGTCGCCGAACCAGTTCCACTCGATGTCCTGGGTAGCGGTCACGTTGTTCCACTCAGCCACGACGTTGCCGTTGGCGTCCGCGGGGTTGGCCGGGCGCCTGACCACGATCCGGGTCTTGAAGGGATACGTGCCATCGGTATTCGGTCCGCCGGTTTCCGTCCGGGTGGCGTCCTGCGTGTAGGGCCCGCTGGTGTCGTAGATGTAGCCGAGACCCTCGATGAAGAACTCCTCCTCCACGTACCCGTACTTGTCGAGGTCGAAGTCGGTGGCCAGGAAGGGGTACGAGTCGGCGGTCGCAGGGATCGGACCGGTGACCGCAGGCGTCGGTATCTCGGGGAGCCCGGCTTTCGCCGGCGCGGACATCATCAGCGTTCCGACAATCAGCGCCAGAAGCGCCGTCGCTACCCGCAAGTTCCTCAAGATTTCCCTTCCTTCGTCCCACGCCGGCGGCCGATAATCCGGCGGCCGATAATCCGACTGAACGGCGGCCGACCCTTTGAGGGCAAGCTACCAGAGGGCGACCCGGTGCATCCGTCGAAGCCCCCAACATGGTCGGACGGCTTCCCGATCCGGCTCTGCGTCTGATATCGAGACACCCCATGCAACGAACCTTGCAAACACACGTTCGCGTCCGACCGGCCCCGTACATTACGAACCTATGTTCGTGCAGATGAAACAGATCCCGGCCAGAGCAGCAGACATGATCGACCTCACCATCGAGTTCGCGACCCTCGGTGAGTACGGGCTCGAATACCCGGAAGGAACCGGCCCTGCCGGTTGCCGCGGTGCTACCGCATCCTGCCTGAAACCGGATCCGGCCAGGCGTGCCGCAGCGGTTGAGAGCAGCCGCATCGGGAGGGATGCGGTCCGGGACTCGCGCCGCGCGCGTGGTAGCCGGCGGCCTGGCAGTACCCGCTCCCCCCGCGCTCAAAGAA
>JBGUDX010000114.1:0-5246 GCA_041821645.1 Acidobacteriota bacterium | reverse complement strand
ACCCCGCGGCGGGCGCTGCTGACCATCGCGATGGTCGCGGCCGGCCTGCTCGCCGCCTCGCAATTCATCGACTACAGGGCGATCGAAATCGGCCAACCCGGCTATCTCGAGATCGCCGAGATCACGGGAGCGCCGCGGGTCGACGTGAAGTCGCCGATCGATACTCATTCAGTTCTCCTGCTCGTCCTGTCCGCGGTTGCCCTGGGCTCGACGGCCGCCGCCGCGCTCACCGGGCGCCGACGCTTCGCCGCGGCACTGGCACTGGCCGGGGCCGGCGCAGTCCTGGTCGCGCTGGCGATCGACCTGCCCCGTGGGCTCGACGCGTCCGAGGCCGAGCTGGCCTATTCAGGTGTCAAGGCGTTGCTGCTTTCCGGCTTCTGGCTGGAACTCGGGGCCGGGACGGTACTCGCGGTCACCGGGCTTTCCCTGATGGCCACCCCTGCCGGGACCCGAAGGCGGCCGGGGCGCCGCGGCCTGACCGCGGGCCCGGCACCCGGCGCCGGGCCGTGGCGGGAGGCCCGGCTTGAACAGCGGCCGCCTCACCGTGGTCACCGTACTTCTAGGGGCGATCGTGGTGATCCTCTCCCAGTTCGTGCCCGCGTATTCACTCGAAGATCCGCTGGGCGCGACGATCGCGACCGTGACCCTGGCCGACAAACACGGCCTCGCGACCACCTTGTTCGCAGTGGTGGCCGTGCTGGCGACGATCTACGCGGTGGCATCCGGGGCCAGATCCGCATCGATCGCCGTGATCGGCATGGGCATAGCGGTCCTGCTCGTGTTCCTGTTCATCGACCTCCCCGACGTCGACTCGATCGGCCTCTACAACGCCGCCGAAGCGGGAACCCTCGACGCCACCGGGACCGCTTCAGCCGGCCTCTGGATGGAACTGACCGGGGGAATTATCCTCGTCCTGGGAGGCATCGCCCTGGCCACACTCACCCCGAACCAGCTGACCGCGCTCCGCCCGGGGGACGAGCCCGACCCGGGGGACGAGCCCGACCCGGGGGACGGGCCCGACCCGGGGGATAAGCCCGAGTAAGTCGCCCGCCCGGGCATCGCTTTCGCCTGGCTCAACGAACCGGGTCGAGAAAACCGTCAGGAAGAGGCATAACTCCACCCGGTTGCCCGGCACGTCCGGGTGACTTGCAGGTCGTTGGGCGCTACCAGCGGTAGTGGGCGAAAGCCTTGTTGGCCTGCGCCATGCGGAAGATGTCGTCTTTCCGCTTGTAGGCGTTGCCCTGCTGCTTGGTCGCGTCGAGAATCTCGTTGGCGAGCCGCTCGGACATCGCGTACTCGTTGCGGTTGCGTGCGAAGTCGACCAGCCAGCGGACCGCCAGGGTGCGTGAACGACGGGCCGGGACCTCGACCGGCACCTGGTAGGTAGCGCCGCCGACGCGGCGCGAACGGACTTCGAGGGCCGGAGTAAGCTGCTTGACCGCCTCTTCCAGCGTCTCGACGGCGTCTTCGCCGGAGCGCTCGGCGACGATCGCCAGGGCGTCATAAGTGATCTGCTCGGCAGTCGACTTCTTGCCGTGTCGCATCACCTTGTTGATGACCTGCTGGACCAGCCGGCTGCGGTACTTGATGTCGGCCTCGAGCGGCCGGATCGATGCTGCGGAACGGCGTGCCATCAGCTCGCCTTGACTCCGTAGAGCGAGCGGGCCTGCTTGCGGTCGGATACGCCGGCCGCGTCGAGCGTGCCCCGCACGACCTTGTAGCGCACACCGGGAAGGTCCTTTACCCGGCCGCCGCGAATCAGCACGACCGAGTGCTCCTGGAGGTTGTGGCCCTCACCGGGAATGTAGGCGGTGACCTCCATGCCGTGGGCCAACCGGACACGCGCGATCTTCCGCAGAGCCGAGTTCGGCTTCTTCGGCGTGACCGTGGCTACACGAGTGCAGACGCCGCGGCGCTGGGGCGCGGACACCTTCTTCTTGTTGCCCTGCCCCGACTTGAGACCCGGGGTGGTCACCTTCTTCTTCGGCCGTTTTCGGCCTTTGCGCACGAGTTGATTGGTATTAGGCACGGCGGGGGATACTACAGGTATCGCGGTATTGCTGCGCTTCACTGCAGGCGGCACTACCCGTACGATTCGGCGGTGAGCGAACTCCCGATCCTGGCCGTCGATATCGACGGAGTCATCAGCCTGTTCGGCTTCGAGAAGCCGCCTCCGGCCGAGATGGCCAGATTCGAGTTGATCGACGGCACCCCCCACTGCATTTCACTGGCCGCCGGGGAGAGACTGAGGCGGCTCTCCGGCACTTTCGAGATGGTCTGGGCGACCGGGTGGCAGGAAAGGGCGAACGACCGCCTGCCGACGGTGATCGGCCTGGGGCCGCTGCCGGTCATCGAGTTCGACGGTCCCGGCGCGGCCCCGAGGACCGGCCCGGCCCACTGGAAGCTGGGGCCGCTGGACCGCTTCGTCGGCCGGCGGGCCGTCGCCTGGATCGACGACTCCTTTGACCAGAGCTGCTTTGAATGGGCCGAAGCGCGTGAAGCCGGGGGCTCTCCCACCCTGCTCGTCCCGACCGAACCGGATCTCGGGTTCGAGGAAGGCCACGCCGCCGCGCTGGAACATTGGGCCGGCACCCTGGGCTGAGGCCGGCCGGCCCGGCCTCTCCGGCACCGCCTGGCGACAGCTACACTTGTCTCGTGGAGGGATACGTGCCCGTAATTTTTCTCCTGATCGTGCTCAAGTTCCCGGTGATCGGCATGATCTACCTGCTCTGGTGGGCCAGCAAGCCTGCTCCGGAAGCCGAATCCGCCGGAGACGAAGGCGAGGGCGGCACACCCGACAGGATGGCCCCCCGGCCGAGACTCCCGCGCGGGCCGCGCCGCGACCCGCACGGCGGTGGCTCGACCAGACCCCCCGTCCCGGCCCGCGGGGCGAGGACCCGCGGCCCCGGCCGCGGTCCGGCACGGGTCCCGGCCAGGGACGGCGCCGGACGTTCAGCAACCTAGGCTCGGGCGACCGGCCCCGGGTCAGCCGGCGGCTGCGGTTCGAGACGCTTTTCGCTCCCGATTGACCGTGCGCCGGTAGGCATCGAAATCGACCTGGATCGTGTGGCGCTTCGAGGCGACGTAGCGCCGCTTCATCCTGGCCTGTTCGAGCGCGACCTCGCGGGCCATGGTCGAGCGGTCCGGCAAGGAGCATTTGCCTTCGATCAGGTCGGCAACCCAGGCCGACTGGGCCTCGGCCAGCGGCATGATCGCCCCCAGCGGCTGGATCAGGCCGATGAAGTAGAGCCCGGGGTGCTCGATCGAGGCGACCCGCCGGTACAGATCGACCTGGTTGTCCCCGGTGCTGATGATCTCTTCATCGAAGAAGGGGAAAGTGATCCGGTAGCCGGTGCAGTAGATCACCAGATCTATCCGTTCCGAGCTGCCGTCGGTGAACACGACCCGGTCTCCGTCGAAATGGTCGATGTTCGGCTTCACCTTGATGTCTCCGTGCCCGAGCCGGGGGACCAGGTCGCTTGAAACCGTCGGGTGGGCGTGCAGCGGCTCGTGGTCGGGCTCGGGCAGGCCGAAGTCGGTCAGGTTGCCGACCGTCATCCGCAGCGACCGCTTCAGAAAGCGACTCTGGATCGCCAGCGGTGCCCGGCTCATCAGACCCGACATCGCCCGGTCGGTCGGAGTGCTTCCCAGGTACTTGGGCAGGATCCAGGCGCCGCGGCGCATCGCCAGGAAGGTGGTATCGGCGATCCTCGAGGACTCGACCGCGATGTCAGTCGCCGAGTTACCGATCCCCAGGACCAGCACCCGCTTGCCCTCGAGAATGTCGGGGGTACGGTAGTCGTGGGCGTGCATCTGCTCGCCCTCGAACTCGTCCGATCCCGGAAAGGCCGGCTCGGGCCAGCGGGCGTCCCAGTGGTGCCCGTTGCAGACCATCAGGTCGGTATAGGTCCGGGTCCGGGTCTTGCCCTTTTTGCTTTCGACCGTGACCTCCCAGGAGCCACCCTCGACCGGGACCACGCTCTTGACCTCGGTCTTGAACTTGATCTTCTCGCGGATCCCGAAGTGGTCCACGTAGTCATCGAAGTACTCGGCGATCTGGAAGTGGTTCGGGTAGTCCGGCAGGTAGCCCGGCATCGGGAAAGCGGCGTACTCCATCATCTCGCGCGAGGTGTTGATGTGCAGCGATTCGTAGGCGGCCGACATGCCGTTGTCGTTTTCGTAGCGCCAGTTGCCACCGACCTCGGAGCTCTTCTCGAAACAGTCGAAATCGATCCCCCGCTCCAGCAGGTTCTGACAGGCGGTAATGCCCGAAGAACCGGCCCCGATCACACAGACACGCTTGCTCCCGTTCTCGCTCATGCGGCTCAGCATATACCTCGAAATCGCGACCGGCCCGGGCCTTAACGAGCAACGGCCCGCCGGATGGCGGGCCGTCGATCGAACCGATGCGGGCCGGTTACTCGGCTTTGTCGATCTCCTTGCTGATGCCTTCGAGCTCCTGGGCGAAGCCTTCGCCGAAGCTGTCGGCGCCGGCGGCGCCGTTGCCGTCGGTTCCGAGCGTGCCGAGATCGTCTTCTTCCAGAAGCACGCTCTCCTCGGTCGGAGTGAACGGCTCAGTCGGTTCGATCGTGATCGAGCGGTAACGCTTGAGGCCGGTTGCGGCCGGGATCAGCTTGCCGATGATCACGTTCTCCTTGAGCCCGACCAGGCGGTCGCGCTTGCCTTCGAGTGCGGCGTCGGTCAGAACCTTGGTCGTCTCCTGGAACGAGGCGGCCGAGAGGAACGACTTGGTGGCCAGCGATGCCTTGGTTATCCCGAGGATCTTCTCCTTCGACTTGGCGACTGCGCCACCATCGGCCTTGACCTGCTTGTTGATCTGTTTGAGCGCGTAGATGTCCTCGAGCTGGCCCGGCAGCAGGTCGGTCGAGCCCTTGGTCTCGATCTCGACCTTGCGCAGCATCTGTCGCACGATGATCTCGATGTGCTTGTCGTTGATCTCGACGCCCTGAGCGGTGTAGACCCGCTGGACCTCGGCCACCAGGTACTGCTCGACCGCGGTCCGACTGCGGATCGCCAGCACGTCAGCCGGGTAGAGCGAGCCTTCGTTCAGCTGATCCCCGACCTCGACGTTGTCGCCCTTCCCGACCAGGAGGCGGGTCCGCGCCGGGAAGCTGTACGAGCTCTCCTCGCCGTTGGGCTCGGTGATGGTCACGGTCGCCGACTTCTCCGTCTGCTCGACCGACGCCTTGCCTGCCACCTCAGCCATCTGGGCCAGGCCCTTCGGC
>JBGUDX010000113.1:0-5298 GCA_041821645.1 Acidobacteriota bacterium | reverse complement strand
CGGGCGCGGCCTCTCCGGCCACCGCGGTCAGGTAGCTCTCCAGCAGATGTGCGGCCGCGATCGAATCCTCGCTCGAGGCGGAACCGGCCGAACGCCGGGTCCGGGCGGCCATCCTGGTGGTGAACCTCTCGTCGTAGGTCTCGACCGGGATGTCGACCGCGTCGCTCAGTTCGGCGCAGAAGGCCCGGGTGACCTCCGCCTGGCCGGTCTCCTCTCCGGACAGCGAGACCGGAAGCCCGACCACGATGCGATCGACTCCACGATCACGCGCCAGGCCGGCGACCGTGCCGGGCTCGGGCGGCTCGACCGCCTCGATCGGGGTGGCCAGGGTGCCGGTCGCATCGGACACCGCGCACCCGATCCTGGCGGTGCCGTAGTCGAGGGCCAGGACCCTCAAGCCGGTCTCGACTCCAGATAAGACCGCGCTGCCTCGAGCGCGTCATCGAGGCCGTCCGGGTTCTTTCCCCCGGCCTGGGCCATCTCGTCACTACCACCGCCTCCACCGCCGATCCGGCCCGAGGCCTCGCCGATCAGTTCGCGGGCGGAAACCGTCTCGCCGGCGTCGGCCGGATCGAACAGGGCGACCATCCCGGCCTTGCCCGATTCGGGGTCAGCGCCGGCCAGCACCACGCCGACGCCGCTCTTCTCGGCCTGGATCGCCTTGGCGATGCCGAGGATCTGTTTCGGGTTGGCGACCGGGACCCTGCCGAGGACCGCCTCGATCGGGCCGACCTTTTCAGCGGTGGCCGCCAGGTCCACGGCGATCGAGCCGAGCTGTTTCTGTTCGGCCTGTTTCGCCCCGCGGGTGGCCTCCGCCAGGCGCTCGGCGGCGTTGCGGGCGGCGCCGACCGGATCCCGCTCCCGGCCGAGCAACTGGCCGACCTCGGACAGCTCGCCCGCCCGCTCGCGGTACCAGTCGATCGCAGCCGGCCCGGTGATCGCCTCGATCCGGCGTACGTTGGCCGCGCTCGAACCTTCGGAGATGATCTTGAATATCCCGATCTCGGCCGTGTTGACCACGTGCGTGCCGCCGCAGAGCTCGCGCGAGACGTTTTCTACCTCGACCATCCGGACCCAGTCGCCGTACTTCTCGCCGAACAGCGCCATCGCCCCCAGCTTCTCGGCCTCCTTCTTCTCCATGTTCATCCAGCGCACCGGCTCCCCCGCCTTAATCCACGCGTTGACCCGGGCCTCGATCGCGGTGACGTCATCCGGGCTCAGGGCCTCGCCGTGGTTGAAGTCGAACCGCAACTTGTCCGGACGCACCGCCGAGCCGGCCTGGTGGACGTGCTCACCGAGCTGCCGGCGCAGCGCAGCATGGAGGAGATGGGTCGCGGTGTGGTTCCGCATGGTCCTGGAACGGTCGAAGCGATCGACCTCGGCCTCGACCGTCGATCCGGGCTCGGGCGGCCAATCGCCGGCAGCCGGTTCGAGTTCCAGGACCTGATCGTCCCCGATCCTGATCACGTCGGTGACCCGGGCCTCGCCGCCCTCCCAGGCCACCCGGCCGGTATCCGCGACCTGGCCGCCACCCTCCGGGTAGAACGGGCTCTGCTCGAGCTTGACCAGGGCCGATCCGTCGTCGGCCGAGAGCGCCCCGAGGCCGGTCTCCGAACGCAGGTAGCGATAGCCGACGAACTCGCTCGGCGGCCCGCTCCCGACAAAATCCTGGACCTTCGAGTGGCGCTCGCCGCGCGCGCCCCCGGCCGCACCGCTGCGGGCCCGGCGCCGCTGCGCCTCCATCAGCTCCTCGAAGCCCTGACTGTCCACCGAGAGGCCGCGCCGGGCGATCATCTCCCGGGTCAGGTCATAGGGAAAACCGAATGTGTCGTGCAGCTTGAATGCGTCCTCGGCCGAGATCCACGAATTCTTTGCGGCGACCGCCTGCTCGACCAGCTGCTCGAGCAGGGCTGTCCCCCGGTCCAGGGTCTTGCCGAAGCTCTCCTCCTCGACCCGGGCCCAGCGGTCGATCCTCTCCTTCTCGGCGGCGACCTCAGGGTACGCCCCGGACATGATCTCGATCGTCCGGTCGGTGAAGTCGGTGAGCCATGGGCCATCCAGCCCGAGCGTCCGGCCCTGCTGGATCGCCCGGCGCATGATCCGCCGCAGGACGTACCCGCGGTCTTCGTTCGACGGCACGACCCCGGCCGCCATCAGGAATGTCATCCCCCGGGAGTGGTCGGCGACGATCCGCATCGCCCGGCTCGTGTCGAAGTCGGCGTCGAAGCTCCTGCCGCACTTCTGCTCGGCCAGCTCGATCAGCGGCGAGAACAGATCGGTCTGGAAGACCGATGGCACGTCCTGGAGGATCGCGGCCATGCGCTCCAGGCCCAGACCGGTGTCGATGTTTTTCTTGGGCAACGGGGTCAGACCGCCGTCCTCGCCCAGCTCGTAGGTCATGAAGACGTGGTTCCAGTACTCGAGGAAGCGGTCGGTATCGTCTCCCGGCCGCTCGCCGGGCGCGCCGAATTCGACTCCGCGGTCGAGGTACATCTCGGAACAGGGGCCGCAGGGACCGGTCGGACCGGCCTGCCAGAAGTTATCCGAACGCGGCAGCTTGACTATGCGCTCGTCGGCCACCCCCAGGCCCTTCCAGATCGCGATCGCCTCTTCGTCGGGCCCCAGCCCGAGTTCGTCGTCTCCGCCGAACACGGTGACCCAGATCTCCGCAGGATCGAAGCCGAAGCCTTCAACCGAGAGCTCCCAGCCGAAACGGATCGCCTCGTCCTTGAAGTAGTCGCCGAAGCTGAAGTTGCCGAGCATCTCGAAGAAGGTGAGGTGGCGGAGGGTCTTGCCGACCTGCTCGATGTCGGGCGTGCGAAAGCAGGTCTGGCTGGAGGTCAGCCGGTTCGCCGGTGGCTTCTCGCGGCCCATGAAATATGGCTTGAACGGCTGCATCCCGGCGACCGTGAGCAGGGTCGATGTGTCATCGGGCGGCGGGATCAGTGATGCCGAAGGCACCCGCCGGTGGTCCCGCTGCTCGAAGAATTCGAGGAATCTCTCTCTTATCTCGTCCGATCTCATCGACTGCAGACCCTACTCACCGATTGCCCGCGATCGTGGCGTGGCCGACCACGGTGTCGCCGCTCATCATCACCGCGGCCTGGCCGGGCGCCGGGCCGTCAAACGGCTCGTCCAGCCGGACCTCGAGCAAGTCGTGACTGCCGGGGCCGGCGGTGACCGTAGCCCGCACGGCCGGGGAGTGGTAGCGCAGCCGGACCCGGTCCACGGTCGCCCCGTCGCGATGCATGATCGCGCGCCGGACGGTGACCCGGTCGGTGGAGAGCTCTTCCCGGGGGCCGACCGTGACCGTGTTCGTCTCGGCGTCGGTCCCGGTCACGTACAGCGGCCGGCCGGGGGCGACGCCGAGCCCGCGCCGCTGCCCGACCGTGTAGTGATGGTGTCCCCGGTGGCCGGCAAGCCTCTGCCCCCGGCCGTCCACCACCACGCCGTCACGATCCCCGAGGCCGCCGTGGCGCCGGAGGAAGTCGCGTTTGTCCTGCCCGGCGAGGAAGCAGAGGTCCTGGCTTTCCGGCTTCTTCGCGACCGCCAGCGAGTGGCGTGCGGCGATCTCCCTCACCTCGGCCTTGGTGGTCTCGGCCAGAGGGAAACGGAGGCGGGAGATCACCTCGGGAGGCAGCGCCGCCAGCATGTAGCTCTGATCCTTTTTCGAGTCGTGACCCTCGGCCAGCAGCGCGCCGTCGCCGTCATCGACGATCCGGGCGTAGTGGCCGGTGACCAGGTGCTTCGCGCCCAGACGGTCGGCAAGCGCGACCATCGCTGCGATCCTGACCTCGCCGTTGCAGAGGACGCAGGGGTTCGGGGTCTGGCCCCTGCCGTAGCCGGCAACGAACTCGCCGACCACCCTCTCGCGGAACTCGCCTTCGAGGTCGAGGGTGAAATGGGGGATCCCGAGCGAGTGGCTGACCGCCCGTGCGCCGAGCACGGCTTCCGGCGAGCAGCAGGCCCTGGTCCCGTCGGTATCCGGGTCGGCCCAGAGCTTCACCGTGACCGCAACCACGTCGGCACCCCGTTCCCGCTCGCGCAGGGCGGCGACCGCGCTGTCCACTCCGCCCGAAACCGCGACCAGTACCCGGTCCGGGCCCGGCTCGAGGAGTGGTTCGCCCGAAGAGGCCACGCCCGAAAGGGCCCGGTGGAGCGCGTCGGCGGCGAGCACGGCGGCGTGCCGGCCGGCCGGGCTCAGCCCGCCCAGGCCGGTCTCGATCTCGTCCGGGCCGATCCGGGCGGCGTGGAGCAGGTCCGCCCCGTCGATCATCTCGCAGAGGCAGGCGCAGGCGGCCCGGGTGGCCGCGCAGCCCTCGGCGTCAAAACTGACCGCGCTGATCCGGCCACCACCGACCGCCACGGAGATCCGGGCAAGGTCCCCGCAGGCTGCGCCCCCCGCCGCCCCGCTGAAGGCGGAGTCGTCCGGCGGGCCGAGATAGGTGCTGTCTTCGGCGTATTCCTGAAGCAGGGAAGGCATCCCGCAAAGAGTAAAGATGTAGCCTCGCATACCGAACATGGCCTGGACAGCAGAAGAAATCAGTGACCAGACCGGCAGGACGGCGATCGTCACCGGTGCAAACAGTGGAATCGGGCTGGTCGCGGCCCGGGAGCTCGCCGGCAAGGGGGCCGTTGTGGTCGTCGCCTGCCGCGACACCGGCAAGGGCGACGCCGCGGTCGAGCAGATGCGCCAGGAGCTCGGCTCGCGCGGCCCCGAGGCGGAGTTCGAGGTCCGTGAGCTCGACCTGGCCGATCTGGACTCGGTCCGCGCCTTCGCCGCGGGCATCACGAACGACTATCCCGACGGCATAGATCTGCTGATCAACAACGCCGGGGTGATGGCCCCGCCGCGCAAGGAGACCGCCGACGGTTTCGAGCTCCAGTTCGGGACCAACCACCTCGGCCACTTCGCCCTGACCGGCCTGCTGCTCGACAGCCTGAAGAAAACACCCGGGTCCCGGGTCGTGACGGTCAGCAGCAACGCCCACAAGATGGGCAGTCTCGACTTCGACGATCTCCAGCGCGAACACGGCTACAGGCGCTGGTCGGCCTACGGACAGTCGAAGCTGGCCAACCTGGTGTTCGCGCTCGACCTGCAGAATCGGCTCGCCGAGACCGATCTCGAGGTCGCGAACCAAAGAGCGGTGTCGCTCCAGCTTTTCCCGATCGGTCGAGTTCAGCTCGGGGAGCACCGTCGCAAACTCCTCGGTGGCCATATCGAGCGCGCTAGCCCGTGCAGCGCGGATTCTGTCGTCACGGGTAGGCTCGCCAGGCTCGCTCGGCTCCGGTGCGAGG
>JBGUDX010000112.1:0-5416 GCA_041821645.1 Acidobacteriota bacterium | reverse complement strand
CAAAAAGTGCGGGCATCCCGCCTTCCCGGGGATATCTTCTTGTCGATACCAGGAAATGTCAGGGCTGCATGAGCTGTATGCTGGCTTGTACCCTGGTACACGAAGGGGTCGAGGTCAGGTGCGGCGTGGATGTCGGGGTCGATCTCACGGTCGAGGAACTGCGGGACTCGTTCGACGCGGTCGTACTGGCGACCGGCTCAAGGGTGCCGAGGGACCTTCCGGTTCCGGGACGGGAGCTGGACGGCGTCCACTTCGCCATGGAGTACCTGTACAGCCGCAACCGCTGGGTTGCGACCGAGGCCGGGCCGAGCCCGATGGTCGAGGCGCCGGAACCGGCCGCGCTTACCGCGGCGGGAAAGAACGTGGTGGTGATCGGTGGCGGCGACACCGGTGCCGACTGCGTCGGCAACTCGATCAGGGAGGGGGCCCTGGAGGTCGTGCAACTCGAACTTTTGCCGGAGCCGCCCCAGTCGCGGCCCGATCAGACCACGCCCTGGCCGCTCTGGCCCAACAAATACCGCCTTTCCTACGCGATGGACGAGGCGAAGACGGTCGAGCGCGGCGAACAGGACTTCTCGGTGACCACGACCCGCCTGGGCGGGGAGAACGGCCGGGTCACCACGCTTCACGCGGCGCGGGCGGCCGAAGATCCGCCGTTCGGACCGATCGAGGACAGCGACTTCGAGATCAAGGCCGACCTGGTCCTCCTCGCCATGGGGTTTCTGCACCCCGAGCAGGAACTGGTCGATGGACTCGGCCTCGAAAAGGACGGGCGGGGCAACGTCAAGGCGGGCACCTACGAGACTTCGGTCGATGGCGTGTTCGCGGCCGGTGACGCCCGCAGGGGCCAGTCCCTGATCGTCTGGGCGATAAACGAGGGGCGCCAGTGTGCCCGCATGGTCGATCGCTACCTCGAATCGCTGCCGTCGCCGCAAGTCCACCCGTCCACCCGGCAGGTCCGTACCGGAAACGTGAAACCGGCCGACGAGGGTCCGGAGGGCCCGCCGCGCCACGTATCCCCGGGCCTCGGACCGGACCCGAGTCCCGCCCCACAGGACTTCTGAGTACCCACGCGCGAGGGCCTACGCGCCTTCGTCTTAGCGGCGCTCGTCTGCCCGGTCGGCAACGGTCGGCACCCCGTCCGGGACGGGACTCCGAATCAGGATGATCGAGCCGACGATGGCGGCGATCACCGATCCGGTGAAGATCCCGACCTTGGCGGTCTCGACCAGATCTGGATCGAGGAAAGCGAGCTGGGCGATGAAGATCGAGACGGTGAACCCGATCCCGCCGAGTGCGGCGATGCCCCAGACGTGTATCGGTTTCACCCCGTCCGGGGTTTCGGCCAGGTTGAGCTTTTGCGCGGCCAGCGTCGCCAGCCCGATTCCGAACGTCTTGCCGAGCACCAGCCCGAGGACGACCCCCCAGAAGACGGCGTTCGCCACCGCCGCCTCGAACACCCCGGCGCTGAGCACTATGCCGGCGTTGGCCAGGGCGAAAATCGGGATGATCAGGAGGCTCGTATAGGGGTGGAGCTTGTGCTCCAGGTCCTCCAGGACCATGCGCCCCTTCACCGGCTGGGCCGGGGTGAGCAGGCCGAGCGCGACGCCGGCGATAGTGGCGTGCACACCCGAGGAGTAGAAGCCGACCCAGACCAGAACGCCGACCAGGATGAACGGCAGCACCCGGTGGATTCCGATCCGCTCCATGCCGGTGATCGCCCCCAGGCCGAGCACCCCGACAGCGAGCCAGACGAGATCGATGCCGCCGGAGTAGAAGATCGCGATCACGGCGATCGCGATCACGTCGTCGACTATCGCGATGCTGAGCAGGAGCAGCCTGACCCCGGCAGGGATCCGACTGCCGATGAGGGCCAGCACGGCGACCGCGAAGGCGATGTCGGTAGCCATCGGGATCGCCCAGCCGTCAGCCCCGGCGCCGCCGGCGTTGAGGCTGATGAACACCAGTGCAGGCAGGATCACCCCGCCCAGGGCGGCGATGATCGGCAGTGAAGCCTTCTTGCGGCTGTTCAGCTCGCCGACGGTCAGCTCCCGCTTGATCTCGAGACCGACGACGAAGAAGAAGATCGCCATCAGACCGTCGTTGACCCAGTGCTGGAGGTCTTCGGTGATGCTGAACTCACCGACCCCGATCGTCAGCTCGGTGTGCCAGAACGAGGTGTAGGACTCTCCGAACGGGGCGTTTGCCCAGATCAGCGCGATGATGACCGCGACAAGCAGAACCGCCCCACCGGCGACTTCGCTCCGGATGAAGTCAGTCGTTTTCAAGCGGCCTGACGGAGGGGATTCGCGCTCGGTTGCGGGCTGCCTGCACCCGGTTAACTTACCAGCGGGGTGACGGCGCTCGTAGACTGAAAACCATGCCCGCCGACCCCGATCCGCGCGCCACCCCAGACAAGGGGGGAGAGCAGGACCACGACCACGGGGCCGGGGCCTATCGCGGGACCGATCGCCGGGCGCTTCTGATCGCCGCCGGGCTGACGACCGGCTTCATGTTCGTTGAAGCGGCCGGCGGCCTGATCACCGGAAGCCTGGCCCTGTTGGCCGATGCCGGCCACATGCTCTCCGACAGCTTCTCGCTCTTTCTGGCGCTGGGCGCGGTTTCGCTCGCGGCGCGACCGGCGACGACCAGGCGGAGCTTCGGATACAAGCGGGCCGAGATCCTCGCTGCCCTGATCAACGGGCTGCTGCTGGTGATCGTCTCCGGCTGGGTTGTGTTCGAAGCGATCAACCGCCTGGGGGATCCGGTCGAGATCCTCGGCGGAGAGATGCTGGTCGTCGCAGTGGTCGGTCTGGCCGCAAACCTGGTCGCCGCCCGGGTCCTGCTCAACGCCTCCGGAGACAGCCTCAACGTGAAAGCCGCCCTGCGCCACGTTCTGGCCGACGTCGCCGGTTCGGTCGGCGTGATCGTGGCCGCCGGCATCATCCTGACGACCGGGTGGGAAGCGGCCGACCCGATCGTCTCGATTCTTATCTCCGTTCTGATCGCGATCAGTGCCTGGTCGATCCTCAGGGACTCGGTCGATGTCCTGCTGGAATCCGCACCGAGGGGGACCGATCCGGAGGAGATCGGCCTGGCGATGGCCGCCGAAGACGGAGTCGATCAGGTCCATGACCTGCACATCTGGCAGATCACGTCGGGTTTTCCGACGCTCTCGGCACACGTTCTGGTAGGCCCCGGCACCGACTGTCACCGAATCCGGAGGGGACTCGAAACGATGCTGGCCGAGCGCTTCATGATTGAGCACACGACCCTGCAGGTTGATCACACCGTGGTCCAAAAGCCGGTTCCGCTGGAGCCCCCGGAGGCCTGATCCGGGGGCATCGCGGCAACTTTTCTCGTCCGGGGCCGGCGCTACCTTTCCTCTCGTGAACTGGTACGAGGGCCGACTGGCCGCCTACGACATCGAGACAACCGGGACCGATACGGAGAACGACCGGATCGTGACCGCCGCCGTCTGCGTGGTCGGCGGGGGACAGGACACGGTGAGCCGAACCTGGCTGGTCGACCCAGGGGTCGAGATCCCTGCTGACGCGACCGAGGTCCACGGCATCACCAATGAAAAGGCCAGGAGCGAAGGACAGGACGCGGCCGGCGCCGTGGCTGAAATAACCGAGTTCCTCGCCCTCCAGGTTGCCGAGGACATCCCTATCGTCGCCTTCAACGCCCGTTTCGACCTGACCATCCTCGACCGTGAGGCACGCCGCCACGGCGTGACCCCTCTGATCGAGCTGGTCGGGGGCACCGAGGGGCTGCTGGTGATCGACCCTTATGTGCTGGAGAAGAAGATCAACAAGTTTCGCAAGGGCGGACGGACCCTCGGCATCCTCTGTGAGGACTACGGGATCCCGCTGACCGATGCGCACGCGGCCGGGGCGGACGCGCTGGCCGCGGCCCGGCTGGCCTACCGACTCGGCAAGATCAACGCCGACCTCAGGGCCTACGACCTGCCGATGCTCCACGAGGACCAGATCGCCTGGGCCGACGAGCAGGGCAAAGACCTGCAGGAGTACTTCGACCGCA
The DNA here is from genome assembly GCA_041821645.1 of Acidobacteriota bacterium. Classification (GTDB taxonomy): domain Bacteria; phylum Actinomycetota; class Thermoleophilia; order Solirubrobacterales; family 70-9; genus 67-14. Next base: position 1,372 of record JBGUDX010000112.1, on the reverse strand, counting down.
AAGGCCGCTCCGAGACCGTGCACCGGATCTGGCCGGTAGTGCCCTACGCCGCCTGAGCCATCCCGCCTGAGGCCGGTCACAACTTTCAGTCCAGCGTCGGATTTTCTCTTCACCGGCGGGTCGCCTGAACGCGGACTTCGAAAGTAAAGGAGAGTCTTGTCCGGCCCTCAGAAGCAGGACAAGGTGTGGGGGCTCGACCGGCTCAGACATTGTCGACGCTGATCCGACCGGGGCGCGGTTCGGTCCCCCGTAAACGGAGCGCCGGGACCTCATTCGGGGCGCCCGACGATACCGCCGGCCACGGCCAGACCGATTCCGCCAGAATCACCCGGTGAGCAGTCAGCCCGAACCGACCACCGAACCGGTCGAGATCGATCAGAAGGAGGAGCGAAATCTCCTCAACGAGGTGGGCGGTCCCCAGGGGATCGCAGATTCCAGCCTGCCCGCGCTGCTCTTCGTAATCGTCTATACGCTGTTCGGCAACGACATCCAGACGGCCGGGATCGCCGCAGTCGCGCTGGGCGGTGTGATCGCCGTCGTCCGCTTGAGCCGCGGGGAATCGGCCCGCTTTGCCCTGACCGGCTTCTTCGGGGTCGCGCTGGCCGCCTTCATTGCCAGCCGGTCGGGCAGGGCGGAGGATTTTTTCCTGCCCGGCCTGCTGCTTAACGCGGGGTATGCGCTCGCGTACCTGGTCTCGATCCTGGTCCGCTGGCCGTTGGTCGGGATGCTGGTCGGACCATTGCTGGGTGAGGGAATGAGCTGGCGAAAGGACCGGGACAAAGCCCGGCTCTACAGCCGGGCCAGTTGGGTCTGGTTCGGTATGTTCATCGTCCGGCTGGCGGTCCAGCTGCCGCTCTACCTGGCTGGTTCGGTGGTGGCCCTGGGGATCGCCAAGACGGCGATGGGCCTGCCGGTCTTTGCCCTGGCACTGTGGCTCACCTACCTGATCCTCAAATCCGGCGGGGTCGATCTCAAGGCGGCGACCGGTAGCGGATCCCGGAAGCGCGACCGGCGGGGCATCTGAGCTCGGACCAGCACCGATATTGGTCGGTGTCGCAGGCTGTGCGCCAGGACCGTTCCAGGATGCCGCGCGCGCGTGGAAGGCCGCGCCAGCCCAGGTTCCTGCCTGACGGCGGCTGGACGACGCCCGAGGTCCTGCCGGCCGAGATTCGGTTACGCTGTCCTTGGTGCGCCGGGAAGCCTGGTCGGCAACACGTTTTGCCGACCTCTAATTGCAAATCCCCAGGAGCGACGCGATGACCATAGCCGTTGCTATGTTCCTGATCGCGATTGCGCTGATTGCGAGCGAGCGCATGCACCGGACCAAGGTCGCCCTGCTCGGCGCGGCGATCGTCGTCCTGTTCGTCCCCGG
>JBGUDX010000111.1:0-5477 GCA_041821645.1 Acidobacteriota bacterium | reverse complement strand
GGAAGTCGACGTGAACGGTGGAGGCGGTGTAGACGCCGGTCAGCGGAGCCTGGAGGTCGGTCGGTCCGGTCCGCCAGAGGGCGACTTCCTGGAGGCCGATCAGATCGGGCGACTTGGAGAGGATCTCATCCGACAGGCCCTTTGAACGGGTGGCAAAGTCGTTGGTGTCGACGTTTCGCAGAAGCTGCCCGTTCTCAGCTATGAATTCAGGAAACCCGGGGGCTTCGATCGCCGGGGTGAGGTCGGTTCCAAGATAGAGGTTCCGGGTCATCGCCTTGACCGTCTGCTGCTTCTTCTCCCTCTGCTTCTTCTTTTTCTTGGCCTTCTTCTTGGCCTTCTTGTGGTGGGAGGCGTCGGCCGGCGTGGCGGCGATCGTGGTGATCGTGAACGCTCCGGCCAGGGCCAGGACGAAGGCGGCGAAGATCAGGGGAAGGCGGCGGCCGGATAGGACGGTGCCGGGGTTACGCGTCAGGAACATGAACTCTCCAGTCGGTCAGCAGCTGTTGCGGTCAGGTCCGCCATTATGGGGCGGAGGGGTAACGCTGCGCCGTAGACGGGCCACGGTGCAGTCACAGGATAAACCCGCGGGCCGGGTCGAAGTAGCGGTCGGGGCGAGCCGCGCCCTGGCCGGAGTCCGGCGGACCGGTCGGCCTGCCGGTGAGCTCAGCCGCGTCCGGCGGTCTGGGCGACGAAGTCGGCGACTTCCTCGGCACCGTCGCCGACCATGATCCGGGCCGGCATCCGGCCCGGTATGGTCGGGTCGTCCAGTCCCTTTTCGATCGCGGTCAGGACCTGTTCGCGGGTCGCGTCGATCTGCTCTGCGGAATCCGGTCCGGTCGGAGTTCCGGCAGGGGCCAGGCGCTGATCGAGATTGGGGCCGAAGTCACCTTCGGTGCCCGCCGCATAGAGCCTGTGGCAGTTGCCGCAGTTGACCTGGAACAGCGATTGGCCCGAATCGAGATGGGCCGGGACTTCGAGCCGGCCGTTCTGGGGATCGCCTTCCTTCATGAAAACCCAGGCAGGCACGATCACGGCCAGCAGGACCAGGACGAGACCGAAAATGACGAATGGCTTCTTACTCATGGGTCATGGATGGGTAGCGCGGACGCGTCGTGATACTACCTGTCGAGGCCGCTTCTTCGTGCCCGGGGTGGCCCGTCCGCCCGGTCAGACCGGAACCGGCCCGGAGCCGATCGGCGGCGGGGCCCGCCGCCCCGCTCGGTCGAACGCCGGCAGTCAGGGCCCGCCGGCCGACGGCAGGCGTCCGTACGGACACATCCGGCGCAGCCTGCACTGTCCGCAGAGCGGTCGAGGGCGGCAGATCTCGCGACCGTGCCGGATCAGGTTCATGTGGAACTCGTAGGAGTCAGCCGGCTCGACCAGGGCCAGCAACTCGTCGTGGGCCTCTTCGAAAGAGGCGTTCGGGCGAAACAGCCCGAGCCTCCCGCCGATCCGGTAGACGTGGACGTCAACCGGGATCTCGGGCCGGTCCCAGGTGAAGACCTGGACGCAGGCGGCAGTCTTTCGGCCGACCCCGGGCAGTGCCGTGAGAAAGCCCATCGCCCGTTCCCGGTCGGCCGTCTCCAGCCAATCGAGGTTCATGTCATCACCGATCTCGCCCAGGACCGCCTTGATCCGCGGCGCTTTCCGGTTGGACAGGCCGCCCGGCCTGATCGCCCGCTCGATCTCCTCGACCGGAGCATCACGCACCGCCCTCCAGTCGGGAAAGGCCGTGGTCAGGGCATCAAAGGCGCGGTCCCGGTTGAGGTCGCTCGTCGCCTGGGAGAGGATCGTCCGGACCAGCTCGTCGATCGGCCTGCGGTGCGGCAGGTTGAGTGGTCGCCCGTACATCTCCCGCAGTCGGTCACGGATGCGCCTCACCCTGGACCTCGCCGGTCGCTTCCAGTCCGCCCGGCTCACCGGCGGAAGCGATTGCGGGCCCGGCCGGGGATCACTCGAGCGGCTCACTGCCGGGCACCCCAGCACCTGCAGGCCGCGGTCCCGGCCGCGGCAGCTTCATCGAGCAGCTCTCCGGCCCGGCTGAAATCCCAGCCGAGCCGGGACAGGCCCGCCGTCAGCGCACCGGCAAATGCGTCTCCGGCACCGAGCGGGCTGACCACTTCGACCGGTTCCGGATCGGCCCGCGCCTCCACCGCCCCGGCGGTGAGCACCGGACCGGCTCCGTCGGTGACCGCAACCAGCCGCGGACCGGTCGCGGCGATCGCGCGTGCCGCATCGGTCGGATCAACGACCCCGCTGATCAGGGTGGCTTCAACCCGGTTCAGCTTGACCACGGCGGCCGAAGCGCAGAGCTCCCGGCAGTAGCGGGCAGGTGTCTCCCGGTCTCCCCACCGGGTCGGGCGGAAGTTCGGGTCGAGCACCACCGGGACCTCGTACCGTGCCGCGATCCCGATCGCGGTCCGGGTCACTTCCCGCTCGAGCGGCCCGACCATCGTGTTCGAGCCGACGACCAGACCCTGCGACGCAGGGATCGCCCGTTTCAGAGGCTCCAGCGACTCCGACATGGCGGGCCCGATTCCCTGGCCGTATATCTGGAACCGGGGCTCGCCATGACTGTCGAAGCGCACGATGGCGACCGGCGTGTTGACCCCCTCGACGGCGACCAGGGAGCCGGTATCGACGCCCTCCTCGTCCAGATCGTCGCGCAGCCAGGCTCCCCATTCGTCGTCACCGACCCCGCCGGCCATCGCCGAAGGGACGCCGCTGCGGGCGATCGCCACGGCGACGTTGGCCAGGGCCCCGCCGGGATGGGGGACGAAGCGGTCCGGCTGCTCGCCGGGGCTCAGCCTCCGTTTGCAGATCAGGTCGGCGATCGCCTCGCCGAGGCAGATGATTGGCCCCGAAGAATCCATCCTGGGGCGCAGCCTAAAGATTGTCAGCGGCCTGTTTACAATGGGCAGCCGTGCCTGTTCCTATTGTCCGCATCGGGGAGTGGCTTCCCCGGGGCTGGCTCGACCTGTTTCGGCAGCTGGCCCTCTATCTCTTCGCCGATACGAGCTACGAACTGGCTCGTGGCTTTGCCGACGGCAAAGCCAGCGTCGCGTTCGCCAACGGCGAACGGATCATGGACGTGGAGCGCAGTACCGGCACCTTTTTCGAGCCCGCCCTCCAGGCGGCCACGATCCCGGCCCAGTCGCTGATCGACCTGGCCAACTACGTCTACCTGAACAGCCAGTTCACGATCGCGCTGAGCTTCCTGATCTGGATGTACCTGTTCCGCAACGAGCAGTACTACTTCTTCAGGAACATGTTTTTCGTCTCGCTGGTGCTCGCGCTGGTCGGCTATATCGGCTTCCCGACGGCGCCGCCGCGGATGTTCCCCGAATACGGTTTCATCGACACGATCAACGCCCACTCGAGCATCAACCACGACTCGTCCTGGGCCAAGCTGCTGATCAACCCGTTTGCCGCCGTCCCGTCGATGCACTGCGCGGTCTCCCTGATGATCGGGGCCACCGGGTTCAGCGTCTGCCGCAACAGATTCGCCCGTGCATTCTGGGCCTTCTGGCCGCTGGTCGTCACCTGGGTGGTGGTGGTCACCGCCAACCACTACTGGCTCGATGCCGCCCTGGGCTGGATGGTGGCAGGCCTCTCCTTCCTGATCGCCTCGAGGGTGATCGCCCAGATCAAGCCGGAAACCTGGGCCTGGACCCGTCCGGCCGCGCGGCAGGGCGCCCGGGCCTGAGCGGACCACCATGCGGGCGCGGCATATTCTCTGGGGCTCGCTGACCGGCCCCTTGCTGGTGGTCGGCGTGCTCGCCCTGATCTACCTGGTCACGGCGCCTCTCAGTGCCGACCATGCCGCCCAGACGTTCCGGACCGAGCTGTATGAGCTGTCCGGGCCCTCGGTCTGGAACAACTACTGGTTCGGCGGTCACTATCTGCCGACTTACAGCCTGCTGGCACCGGCGGTCGGGGCCTGGATCGGCTTCCGGCTCATGGGCGTGCTCGCGGTCATCGGCACGGTCACCTTCTTCACCCTGATCGTGCGGCGGGAGTGGGGCGAGCGGGCACAGGCCGGCGCGATCTGGTTCTCGGTGGCGGCCACGGTGAGCCTGTTCTCGGGCCGCCTCACCTTCGCCCTAGGCGTGTTCCTGGCAATGGCGGCGGTCTACGTCGCCCAGAGCGGAAAGAGAACCGTCTCGCTGGTGCTGGCCGGTCTGGTCGGTCTCGCCAGCCCGGTCGCGGCGCTTTTCCTGGCCTGCTGTGGCTTCAGCCACTACCTCGCCCGGCGCCCCGACCGCCGCGGGCTCGAAATGGCCGCGGTCACCTTTGCGGTCGCCGGAACCGTCGCCCTGCTGTTCCCGGGCGGGGGTGACGAGCCGTACGTGCTGAGCAGCTTTCTCCCGGCCCTCGGCCTGACCCTTGCCGCCGCTGCGCTGGTGCCTTCCGACGAGCGGCTGGTCCGGACCGGCCTGCTGGTCTACGCCGCCGCGGTGGTCGCCTCTTTTGTGATCGACACCCCGATGGGTGGCAACGTGAACCGCCTCGGCGTGCTGCTGACCGGGCCGCTGCTGCTCTGCACCGTCTGGGGCCGCTGGGGCTCGTTCCGGCTCAACCGGCAGGCCGCCCTCGTCCTGCTCGTCCCGCTGATCGCCTACTGGCAGATCGCTCCGGTAGTCCGTGACCTGAGGCTGGTGGGAGGGGAGCCGGAGGTGGCGGCCGCCTATTACGAGCCGGTCTCGAAGGCTCTCGGCCCGCGCCTGGCGAAGCGCCGGGCCAGGGTCGAGGTTCTCCCGTTGGCCAGCCACTGGGAATCTGCGCGGGTGGCCCCCGGCTTCCCGCTCGCCCGGGGATGGGAGCGCCAGACCGACCGGCACCTCAACCCGCTCTTCTATACCGACCGGCTCAAGCCGGAGCGCTACCGTCGCTGGCTGGACCGCCTGGCGGTCGGCTACGTCGCCGTGCCGGCGGCCGAGCTCGACTATGCGGCCGAAACCGAGGCGGCTCTGGTCAAATCCGGCCTGCCCTATCTCGAGGAGATCCCGGCCGGGCCGGACTGGCGCATTTACCGGGTTCTGGATCCCGCTCCCATGGTCGAGCGCCCGGCCCGGCTCACCGCGTTCGACACCGACGGCTTCACCATCACCACCCCGCGGGCCGGGGTGTTCGAGGTGCGGATCCGGAGCACCCCCTACTGGAAGGTCGTCGCCGGCATCGGCTGCGTCGCCGGCACCCCGGGGGGTTGGACCAGGGTCGCCCTGAGCCGCCCCGGCTCGATCCGGGTGAAGGCCGACTTCCGCCCCGGCGCCCGGTTCGGCCAGGACCGGAACTGCCGCAGATAGCCTAAGCTGCCGTAATGGATTCGCCATCGCCGAAGTCGCCGGGGAGCGGCAGCAACGGGCCGGACAACGGGCCGGCCCAGGAGTTTCGCGAGCAGGCCCGTGACGCCCTGATCCAGTCGAGGCTGACCCCCAACGCGATCTCGATGGTCGGGCTGGTCGGCAACCTGATAG
>JBGUDX010000110.1:0-5525 GCA_041821645.1 Acidobacteriota bacterium | reverse complement strand
TCAGCCCTCGGCCAGCTCTCTGACAGCCCGGTCCATGGCCTCCTGCATCCCGATCGGCTCGATTTCAAACAGCTCCATCCCAGAAGGATCAGAGACCACGGTCTCGGTCGTGAGACCCTCGACCAGGGGGCGGGCCACGCCCGTGTCAACCGGTGTCACCAGCCCGATCCAGAGCGAGGACAGCCCCGGAGTCAGCAACGGTACCCTGACCCTGACCGGCGGTCGGCGGCCCATCGCCGCCGCCATCTCATCCATCATCCCACCGTAGGTGGTCAGGTCAGGGCCCCCGATCTCGATCACCCGGTTCCCTTCCGGCCCGAGCTCGAGGGCAGCCGCCAGGTACTCGACCACGTCGTCGACCGCGATCGGCTGGGTCCTGGTGGTGGTCCAACGGGGCGTCACCATCGCCGGCAGACGGCGTACCAGGTAATAGATCGTCTGAAACGACTCACTGCCGCCACCGAGCACGACAGCTGCGCGGAAGTAGGTGAGCTCGATTCCGGTGGAAGCCAGAGCTTCGGCAGTCTCTTGCCGGGAGCGCAGGTGCTTCGAGCTGCCCTCGCCGAGACCTCCCAGGTAGATGATGCGCTCGACTCCACTGTCCGCGGCCGCCTCGGCAAAATTGACAGCCCCGGTCCGGTCGGCCGCCGCGAAGTCACCCGATGCTCCCCGGCCCATCGAGTGAACCAGGTAGTAGGCGGTATGAACTCCCGCCAGAGCGCAGGTCAGCGTCGAGCGATCGAGGACGTCGCCCTGGACGACTTCGCAGCCGGCCCGCGCCAGATCCGATGCCGCATCGGGCTTTCTCGCCAGGCAACGCGGCGGCTGCCTGGCCTCGGCCAGCCGCAGCGCCAGCTTGCCACCGATGTAGCCCGTGGCGCCGGCGACAAGACAGCGCTCAGCCGAAGCGCCCTCCGGTGACCTCACGGAGTTTTGCCCGGTCGTGGCGGGCGCCGATCTTCCGGACCGTGCCCGAGCGGGACCGCATGATCAGCGATTCGGTCGTCTGGTAGCCCCGGCTCGACCGGCGGACTCCCTCGAGCAGATCACCGTCTGTGACCCCTGTGGCAGCAAAGAAGACATCGTCGCCCTTGACGAGATCGGAACTGGTCAGGGTACGGTCGAGGTCGTATCCGGCATCGATCGCCGCCTTGCGCTCGTCGTCGTTGCGGGCCCACAGCTTGCCGATCTGCTCGCCTCCGAGGCACTTGATCGCGGCTGCGGCGAGCACTCCCTCGGGGGTCCCACCGACCCCCCAGAGCAGGTCGATCCCGGTGTCTTCGGACACGGCGAGCAGTGCCCCCTGCACGTCGCCGTCGGTGATGAAACGGATGCATGCCCCGGCCTCGCGGATCTCGGCCGCCTTCTCTTCATGGCGAGGCCGGTCGAGCACGGTCAGGGTCACGTCCTCGGGATCGCCGCCCTTTCGCTCGGCGATACCTGCGATCACTTCGCCTATCGGCAGGTCGAGATCGAGCAGGTCCGCGTACTTTGACGAGGCGGCCATCTTCTCCATGTAGACGCAGGGGCCCGGATCGAACATCGACCCGCGCTCGGCCAGGGCGATCACCGCAAGGGCTCCGCCGAAGCCGCGGGCGGTAAGGGTCGTGCCTTCGAGCGGATCGACCGCGATATCGACTACCGGCGGGCTGCCGTCACCGATGCTCTCGCCGTTGTAGAGCATCGGAGCTTCGTCCTTTTCGCCCTCGCCGATGACCACGAGGCCGTCCATCGGAACGGTGTCGAGCAGGAGGCGCATCGCGTCCACCGCGGCCTGGTCGGCGGCGAGCTTGTCCCCCCTTCCGACCCATCGCGACGCGGCCAGCGCGGCCGACTCGGTGACACGCACAAGCTCGAGAGCAAGGTTGCGATCGGGCTTGGCACCGGAACGGAGATCATGCGAGATAACACCCATGGCCAAGAGGCTATAACCCCGGCTCCGACCACGGCGCCCTGGTCCGCCCGGGGGCCTCGCATCCGGGTAGTCTGACGCCATGGCGACCAACCGATGGGGACTCACTCTGCCGTTGCCCGGTGTCTCGCTTTCCGACCTCAGGCCCTACGTAGAAGCGGCCGAAGCCGCCGGCTACACGGACCTCTGGACCGGCGAGACCGGCGGCCCGGACGGCTTCACCCCGCTCGCGCTGAGCTCAGCCTGGACGAACGACGTGCGGCTGGGCACCGGGATCGTAGGCGTCTTCCAGCGCGGGCCGGCGCTGCTGGCCCAGCAGGCGGCGGCGATGACCGACGCATCCGGAGGCAGGTTCGTCCTCGGGATCGGCGCTTCCAGCGACCGGATGGTCGAGGGCTGGAACCAGATCCCGTTCGAGAAGCCGCTGAGCAAAGTCGAGCAGACGGTCGACTTCCTCCGAGTCGCCCTGGCCGGCGAACGCACCGACACCGGTTTCAAGCTGGAGACGGCCCCGACCCACCCGACGCCGATCGTGCTCGCGGCCCTGCGCGGAAAGATGCTCCGGCTGGCCGTGGACAAGGGCGACGGCGCGTTCACCAACTTCCTGCCGCTGTCCGGTCTGGGTCAGGTAACCGCCCAGTTGACCGACGCCGGGCCCGATTTCGAACTGCTCTGCCGTTTCTTCTGCATACCCGGAGAGCGCGAGGAGGTCGAAGGGCTGGCCCGCTTCATGTTTTCCTCGTACGTGACCGTGCCGGTCTACGCCGACTTCTTCCGCTGGCTCGGCTACGGGGAGGAAATCGCCCCGATGGTCGAGGCCTGGGCCGAAAAGGACCGCCAGGGTGCAGCGGCAGCGGCTCCCTGGGAGTTGATCGAGGACACGTTCCTGGTCGGCCCGCCCGAAAAGATCCGGGAACGACTGGGTGAGTACGTCAGCGGCGGCATCACCCTGCCCGTGGTGACCCCGATAACCACCCCGGACAAGATGACCGGCCTGATCGAGGCCCTCGCCCCCTGATCCGGGCTCCCGCCCCTTGATCGGGCCTCTCTCCGCGTAGCGAGCGGCGCCCCGGCGGGTCCGGCGCCCGCCGCTTCACCCGGTCCCCTCGGCCTCGGGATCCGTCCAGACCGCCTTCTGCCAGGGCGGCGTGATCGGATCGAACCTCGCGGGCCTGGCGATCGGATCGGTTCTGGTCGTCTCGAGCGGCACCAGCCGGATGCGCGCGGACGGAGTATGGCTGGGATACGAGTCGCGATCGGCCGGCCCGGCAGCATTGCCGGCATGGCTGCCACCGGCCACCAGCAGCCGGCCGGTGCCGGTCCCCCACCCTCCCGGCTCCCGCAGGCCGAGTTTCTCGGCCGCCCGTCGGATAAAGCCCCAGCCCATGTCCGAGCCCCAGTTGGCCGCCGAGCGACTGTGGTTGTAGCCGGCATGGGACGAGGCCCGCTGGGAGACCTCACCGTCGGGCCCGACCCGGACCTGAACCGATTCCCAGTCGTGGCGGTGATAGCCCTTCTGCTCGAGTACCGGCGCCCCGCGGAGCGAGGCACTCTCCGGGTAGTAGGCCCAGTACTGAATGTAGACCGAACCCGGACTCCCTCCGCCGCACCCCGCTTCGGGCCTGATCGCCTGCCCTTCCGAGCCCGACTGCCCCGGACCCCGTCCCCTTTCCCTGCAGTCGAGCACACGAGTGAACAGGGTCACCGGCTCCCCCGCCAGCGACTCGGTCACCGTCCCCCTGCCGGGGCCTTCGGCGCAGTAGGCGGCCCGGCAGGTCCGGTAGTCGACCGGCAGCCCGAGCAGGTCGCGTCCGAAAAGCAGGTCCGGGGCGCGGGCCCGGACCAGTCCGGCCAGATCATCGCCATAAGACCGCGTCAGTGAACCCTCCCTCGCGCACGATGTCGAGAGCGAGGCCGCGCACAGCAGCCTGGTCGAGACGGAGTGGGCCAGCCCGACAGCCTTCGAGCCGCCGCCGGCTGCCACCAGACCTCCGAGCAGGGCCGAGACGAGCAACACCAGCCCGACCCATTCGAGGCTCGCCTGCCCTCTGCATCTCTTCCACTCTGAATTCAGAGACCGCCGGCTCATGGAACCGAAAGGGCGCACCCCGCTTACGGCCGGACGACCTTCGTTACATCTCCCGGCCGGAAGTCGGACTCGCTCCGGCCCGGACCCGAACTGGCAACCGGGCACCGATATAGGATCTGCCTATGAGCGATCCCACAAGAATCCCCTCGAGAAGCGGTTCAGACGACGGCATCCAGTGGAAGCGCTGGGCCTACGGCATTCTGGTGGCGCTGCTGCTCATCGTGATTCTCCAGAACTCCCAGTCGGTTGAGTTCAAATTGCTGTTCATCTCGACTGACGCGCCGCTGTTCCTGATTCTCATCGGGGCGGCGCTGGTGGGCGCCATAATCGGCTACACCGCTCCGATCATGCGCCGGCACCGCCACAACACCCGTCGCGAGTACGAGAAGGACTGAGCACCGCCGAAGGGCCGGACCCCGGCCGGCCCCGGGCCTCGGGTTCGGATCAAGCGTCCGGGCGACGGTCGTCGATTGCCGCCAGACGCTTCCGCGCGATCTCGATCGCTTCGGGATTCGAATCGACCATCACGTAGGACCGGCCGAGCCGGGCGGCGACCGCCCCCAGGGTTCCGCTGCCGCAGAAGAAGTCGAGGCACCAGTCTCCCGGCCGGGAAGAGGCCTGGACCATGCGGCGGATCACCCCCTCGGGTTTCTGACTCGGGTATCCCGTCTTCTCCGACCCGTTGGTCGGCACGATCGTGTGCCACCAGACATCGGTCGGCAACTTGCCCCGCTCCGCCTTCTCGGGCGTCACCAGCCCCGGGGCCATGTAGGGCTCCCGATCGACTTCTTCACTGTCGAAGAAGACCTGATCCCGGTCCCGGGCGTAGACCAGGATCGTGTCGTGCTTGGCCGGCCACCGGCTCTTCGACCGGGCCCCGTAGTCGTACGCCCAGATGATCTCGTTGAGGAAGTTGTCCCGTCCGAAGATCTCGTCCAGCAGCAGCTTGCAGTAGTGCGCCTCGCGGTAGTCGATGTGAAAGTAGAGCGTCCCGGCAGGATCGAGCAGCCGGTGAGCATGCTCCAGCCGGGGAGCCAGAAACCCGAGGTAGTCGTCAAAGCTGTCGCGGTAGGAGGATCGCTGGAGCAGCTCGGTCCGGTAGCGCCGGCCGCCGAAACCGGTGCGGTCGCCTTCCCCGTCGGCCACGGTCGCTACCGAACGCTTCTCCTGCGACCGCCCCGTGTTGAACGGTGGATCGGCGTAGATCAGCCGGAAGGCGCCATCGGGCATCCCGGCGAGCAGATCCAGATTCTCGCCGAGCAGGATCTGATTGCCTGAAAAGGGGGCGTCGGACACGACCGGGACGCTAGCTGATCGATTGGCCGGATCTCCAGGCTGCGCGGTCGCCGGGCCCGGCGGGACCGCCGTGCGGAAGCCGCGGTGCTGCGGCCGGGTGCCGCGGCTAGAGCTCGCCGAGCTCGGAGACGATGTCGGAGACGGTCTGCTTGGCGTCGCCGAAGACCATCGAAGTCTTCGGGTCGTAGAAGAGATCGTTGTCGATCCCGGCGAAACCGGGGCTCATCG
>JBGUDX010000109.1:0-5543 GCA_041821645.1 Acidobacteriota bacterium | reverse complement strand
ACTGCGGTCATTATTGCCCGAAACCGGCCGGATATCAAGTCCGGGCGGCCGCTTCGGCGGCAGCCGCGATTTCCGAGTAGGCCTCGGCCGGATCGTCGGTGCCGAAGATCGCCGATCCCGCGACGAACAAGGTGGCCCCGGCTTCGGCCATTCGGCCGGCGGTATCGGGGGCGATCCCCCCGTCAACCTCGATCAACGCGTCGCCGGACAGCCTCTTCAGCCGTCTCACCTTGTCCGGCGAGTTTTCGATGAACGACTGTCCTCCCCACCCCGGGTTGACCGTCATCGCCAGTATGAGGTCGGCCATGCCATCCAGTTCCGCGACCGCCTCGACCGGCGAGCCCGGGTTGATCGCCACCCCGGCCAGGCAACCGAGATCGCGGATCGCGCCCAGCGCCCGGTGGGCATGCGGCGTCGCCTCCTCGTGAAAGGTGATGCTGTCGGCGCCGGCCGCGGCGAATTCGGAGAACTGGAGCTCCGGCCGGTCGATCATCAGGTGTACGTCGAGCGCTCCACCTGCCTGATGGACCTGGTCGGCGATCGCCGAGGCGACCAGGGGCCCGATCGTTATCGGCGGTACGAACCTGCCGTCCATGACGTCGAAGTGGATCACCCGTGCGCCGGCGTCCATCACTTCTTCGATCGCCGAGCCCAGCCGCGCAAAATCTGCGGAAAGGATCGACGGTGCGATGTGCAGGCCCGAGAAGAGCTCGCGGCGGGCCGTCCGGTCGGCGGCGCCACTCATATCGGACTCAGCATCGAGCCGCCACAGGACTGGCAGGCCATGTCCTCGCTGGTACTCATCCGGGCGATGGTCTGGTGCACGCCGCATTCCGGGCACTGGGAGACCAGTTCGTAGCGGCTGAGACAGTAGACGCAGCGAAATCTCCCGGGCAGCTGGGTCGGCCTGAGCCAGGGCTCGCCGCAGCCGGGGCAGTCCGGCCGACGGTCGATGCTGGTGGCGGTTACCTGCTTTTCGCTCGCCATGAACGGCATTATCCCGATCCGCCCGGCGGGTTCAGGCCTGGGCCGGCTTTTTTCGAAGCCGGGCGATGAAGAAGCCGGTGGTGCGATCCCGGTCGGGCAGAAGCTGAAGGCAGCGCCGGTCGCCCCGATCCGCCAGATCGGGGGACAGGGCGCCGAGGTCATCGATCTCGAGCCGGTGACGGTCGAGCAGGGCGCCCACCTGCTCTGCGTTCTCGCTCCGGGAAATCGTGCAGGTCGAATAGACGAGCGAGCCTCCCGGTTCCAGCATCTCGACCGCCCGGTCGAGCAGCTCGGCCTGAAGCCCGGCCACCCGTTCGATCAGGGCCGGTGACTTGCGCCAGCGGGCGTCGGGTCGCGATGCCAGGGCACCCAGATCCGAGCAGGGAGCGTCCACCAGGGCCCGGTCGAAGCTGGACATGATCTCTCCCTCACGGGCATCGGCTTCGATCACCAGCCCGCTGTGGAATCCGAGCCGCTCGAGCTGGCCGGCGACCTCTTCCGCCCGGCCGGCGTCGGACTCGATCGAGACCAGATTGCCCTGCCTGCCGGCCCGGGCGGCGATCTGGCCGGTCTTGATCCCAGGACCGGCGCACATATCGAGAATCCGTTCCCCCGGCTGCGGGTCCAGAACCTCAACCACGGCCGCCGAGCCCCGCGACTGCACGACCACCAGGCCCTCCGCCGCCGCCCGCTCGATTCCGGCCAGGCTTCCCTTGGCCACCAGCAGTTCGGCCGGGGCCAGGGGCCAGTCACCTGCGGCCGGCGACAGTTCGAGGCCGTCCCCGGAAAACCGCTCGATCGCCTCTTCCAGACTGAGCCTGGCGGTATTGACCCGGACTCCCCTCTCCGACGGCCGGTTGGCCGCCGCCAGGACCGAACGGGCCCGCTCCGGCCCGAGTTCGTCCCACCACATGTCGACCAGCCAGCGTGGTGCCGAGTGTGCCAGAGCCGCGGCGGCGGGAGTCGAATCGTCGGCCAGCCGGGTCCGGATCCCGTCTCGTTCGCGCAGGGTGCGGCGCAGGAGCGCGTTGACGAAGCCGGCCGCGTGTCCTGCTCCGGCAGAACGAGCCAGATCGACGGCCTGGTCGACCGGCGCGTGATCGGGCGTGCCGTCAGAAAACAGCAGTTCGAACATGGCCAGCCTCAATGCGGCCATGACCGGCGGGTCCGGTCGCCTGCCCGGTCTGCTGATCAGCCCGGAGACGATCTCGTCGGTCGAGCCCCGCCGCTGAACCGCACCGAAGGCCAGCCGCTGGGCTTGTGCCCGGACCCGTCCGCTCAGGCGGTTCCGGGTCGCCTCGTCCCTGAATGCCACCTCGGTGTACTCATCATCCTCAAAAGTCCGCCTGAGCACCGAATAGGCGACAAGCCGCTCCGGTGTGATCCGGCTCATTCCGTTTCCCGGGAAACGGCGGGGATCCCGTGGCCGCGGAGATACGCGGATCCCTCCATCGGCTTCTTGCCCGGAGGCTGAACCAGGTCCAGACGCAGTGCCCCTTCACGGCAGCCGAGCACGAGTTCCTCCCGGCCGGACGGGATCTCGCCGGGGTCGAGGTCGCGGTCGGCCAGCAGGGTCACCGACCGCACACCGAGCCGGTCACCGCCTTCCAGTCCCAGCCAGGACCCGATGTGCGGCGTCAGGGCGCGCACCTGATCGAAAATCGAAGCGGCCGGATGCAGCGGATCGATCCTGCGCTCGCCCGGTTCGATCTTTTCGGCGTAGGTGGCGGCGTCGTCATCCTGCTCCGCCCACTCGATCCGCCCTTCAGCGGTCGCGGCGAGCGCCTCGGCCAGCAGACGGCCCCCGATCACAGCCAGCCTGCCAGACAGCTCCCCGAAGTCTTCTTCGGGGCCGATCCCGGTCTCCTCGACAAGTGCGACCGGCCCCGAATCCAGTCCCGCCACGAGCTTCATCACCGCCACTCCGGTCCGCCGGTCGCCGGCCATGATCGCCCGTTCTATCGGCGCCGCCCCCCGCCACCGCGGAAGCAGCGAGGGATGCACGTTGAGCATCGGCACCTGAGAGAGCAGCGGCTCCCGGATCAGCTGCCCGAACGCGCAGATCGAAGCCCATTGCCCGCCGGCGGCAGCGATACGCTCGCGGTCGGACGGCTGGTTGACGTCCCCGCTCTTGAGCACGTCGATTTCCAGTTCCTCCGCTCGGGCGGCGACCGGAGAGGGCAACTCCCGCCGCCCGCGGCCGCGCCGACGGTCGGGGAGCGTGACCGCGAGTTCCGGCCGGTGCCCGGCTTCCGAGAGCATCTCCAGCACGGTCGCGGCAAACGCAGACGTACCGAGGAAAGCGCCCCCGCTCACGACTCCTCGTTCGCGGCCTCGTCCGCGCCGTCATCCGCAGTGTCATCCGAGGGCGGTGAGTAGCTCTCGTCGCGGCGCAGGGCCTTCATCGCCCCGCGGCGCTGGCCGCGCTCGGTCCGGTCCAGGATGAGCACTCCGTTGAGGTGGTCGATCTCGTGCTGAAGGACCCGGGCCTCGTGGCCGGAAGCCTCGATCACCGTTTCGGCACCGCTCTGGTCCTGGCCGAGCACCCGGACGAACAGTGGCCTCTCCACATCGACGACCACCCTGGAGATGCTGAGGCATCCCTCGGCCATAACCTCGGTCTCGTCGGAGGTCCAGTCGATCTCCGGATTGACCAGTCCCCGGGGCTCCGCGTCGGAGTTGGTCTGGAACACGAGCAGCCGGCGCAGGTGCCCGATCTGGTTGGCGGCGAGTCCCACCCCGAGGCCGTCATGCATCAGCGCGACCATGCGCTCGATCTCCTCGGCCAGAGTGCGGTCGAATTCAGTCACCGCAGAGGCTTTGCTCTTCAGGACCGGGTCGCCGTACTGAACGATCTGAGCCATTGCGGCCTGGCGCCGCCGCGCCGTTTCCTCGTCGAGAGCGCCCGAAGGCGCGGCCTCTTCCGGGGCGGTGTCAACGACGGCCTGGTCTGACTCGGACATGGCCAGCAAGTTTACCCGGGCAGCGCCGCAACCCGGGCAGGCGCGTCTCCGACAGACGCTTCCTACTGGGGATCGACGTCGATGCTCAGGGCGATGCCCTTGAAGACCTGGTCCCTGACCATCTCTTCGACCGCATCCCGGACCCGGGCCGAAGACTCGGTCCTGCTCTCCGACTTGATCAGGAAGCGGCGCCGGTAGCGGTTTCGCGCCCTGAACATGGGCGCCGGGCCGAGCAGCGAAGAATCGTCGGGCAGGACTTCGGCGAGACGTTCACCGGCGACCGCGGCGGCCCGGTCGAGCGCGGCCTCATCCTCGGCCGCCATCTGGATCCGGATCAGATGGGAGAACGGCGGATAGCCCAGCGCGGCCCGCCGCTCCAGCTCACCCCCGAGGAACCCCGGCGAGTCGTGCCGGGCGGCCAGGGAGATGCTCGCCGCCCCGGGAGCCAGTGTCTGGACGATCACCCTGCCTCCGGAACTGCCTCGCCCGCTTCGCCCGGCAAGCTGCGTCACCAGTGAAAAGGTCCGCTCCTCGGCCCGAAAGTCGGGAAACCGCAGGGTGGCGTCCGCGTCGAGGATCACGCTCAGGGTGACCTCGGGAAAGTCGTGACCCTTGGCGACCATCTGGGTCCCGACCAGGACCGCACTTCCGGCGCGCTCGAACGCTCCGAGGATTCGTCCGTGGCCGCCCGGGCCGGCGCTGGTATCGGCATCGAGCCGGAAGATCTCCATCGGGGCGAGGTGCTCGGCCAGCAGGCGCTCGACCCGCTGGGTCCCGGCTCCGGCCTGAGAGAGCGTCGTGCCGCCGCAGCAGTCACATTGCCGCGGTATCGGTTCGGCATGGTTGCAGTGATGACAGATCAGCTGACCGGCCTCTCGATGCACGATCAGCGAGACGTCACAGTTGGGGCAGCCCCAGTGCTTGCCGCAGGTCTGGCAGGTGAGCCATGGGGCGAAACCGCGGCGGTTGATCATCACGATCGCCTTCTCCCCCCGGCTCCTGACAGCGACCAGGGCCTCCATCGTGTCCGGGTGAACGGGCCCCGCGCGCGGATCCGCCTCCCGCATGTCGATCACCTCTACCGGCGGCATGCCGAGTCCATCGACCCGTTCGGGCAGCTCGATCCGGTCCAGAGCTGACCAGGTCTCGGGCCTCGGAGTCGCCGTGCCCAGGATCAGCAGCGCGCCCGACTCCCGGGTTCGCTCCCGGGCGACATCGCGGGCGTCGTACCGGGGATCGCTCTCCTGCTTGTACGAAGAGTCGTGCTCCTCGTCGATGACGACCAGCCCGAGGTCCCCGACCGGCGCGAACACGGCCGATCTCGGCCCGACGCCGACCGTCGCCTCGCCGCTCTTCAGCCGCTGCCACTCGTCGTAGCGCTGTCCGGCGGTGAGCGCCGAATGGAGCACCGCGACCCGGTCGCCCAGCCGAGCCTGGAACCGACCGACCGCCTGCGGAGTCAGGCCGATTTCCGGGACCAGCACGATCGCGCTCAGGCCTTCGGCCAGCGCCTGCTCGACCAGCGCCAGATAGACCTCGGTCTTGCCCGAGCCGGTGACCCCGGCCAGCAGGACTTCGCCCCCTTCACCACCG
>JBGUDX010000108.1:0-5652 GCA_041821645.1 Acidobacteriota bacterium | reverse complement strand
TTTCGTGGTCGGTTCGCCGTGCTTGGCCGAAAACCAGGTGTCGGTCCACTCCCAGGCGTTTCCGGTCATTCCGAACAGCCCGTACGGGTTCGCCGGAAAAGACCTGACCGGAACCGTCCCGGGCTTGCGCGGTCCTCCGGGACGGGGTCGGTACTTCCACGGGAATTCCCCGATCCAGCGATTCATCCGCTCCTCCCCGCCGGGCGCGAGATCGTCTCCCCAGGCGAACTCCGCTCCGTCCAGCCCTCCCCGCGCCGCCCGCTCCCACTGGGCCTCGGTCGGAAGCGTCTTGCCGGCCCATCGGGCGTAGGCGTCGGCGTCCTCGTAGGTGACCTGGGTGACCGGGTGATCTTCCCTGCCGCTGAGGTCGCTCCGGGGGCCCCAGGGATGCCGCCAGTCGGCGCCGGGGGTCCAGGCCCACCAGGACATCGGATCGTTCAGATCGACCGGCCCCGGCGGCTTGTCGAAGGTGATCGACCCCGGAACCAGCAGGGCCGGGTCGGCGCCGGGATACATCGCCGGGTCGGGCGCCTTCTCGGCCGTGGTCATGTAGCCGGTCTCCTGGACGAACCGGTCGAATTCGGCATTGGTCACCGGCGTCTCGTCCATCCAGAAACCTTCGACCGCGACCGGCCCGACCGGTGCCTCTTCCGGATAATGCCGTGAGCTGCCCATCTCGAAGCTGCCCCCCGGGATCCACTTCATCCTCGGTCGCGGTGGCGATCCGGGTGCGTCGGCCTGACCGGCGGAATCGGGGCTTTCGGCCTGCCCGGCCGGGTTGTCTGGACTATTCACGGCTTTCAGGCTACCCGGTTGCCAGGGCCGGCTATTCGGCAGCCGCGCCTTCGCCCGGTCTGATGCCGAGCCCGCCGAGAAAGTCGGCGATCGCCCGGGAAAGACGGCCGCCCTGCCAAGCCAGCGGCGACTTGCCGGGGGCTTCCGAAATCAGTGTCGCCGAAGGCAGCGCCTCGGCATAGCTCTCGGCTACCGCATAGGGATGTCCGGGGTCCAACCGGTCGTGGCTGGCGACTACCAGCGTCGGTGCACTCACCGCCCGGAGGTCGGCGACCGCCGGGAAGGGGCTCGAGATCGGAACGTGGCGAAGCGCTTCGGCCACCGACTCGCGCCGGTCGTGGCGCACGGCCCGGTCCCGCGCCAGGCGCTCGGCCGTGCCCGCCGCCTGCTTGTCATCGAATCCCTCTGCCGCAACCTTGCCGTAGGCATCGGGACCGCCGACCTCGAGGGCCCGGGCCCGTTTCTCCCACTCATCGAGATCGGAGCGGCGGTCTCCACCGGTGTAGACCGGTCCGACCAGGATCAGCGCCGCCACACGGTCCGGGTTGGCCAGCGCCCAGGCCGCTGCCGTGTGGCTCCCCATCGAGTGACCTCCGACGACCACCGGTCCCGGCCGGCATTCGGAGGCGATCACCCGGTCAAGGTCGGTGATCAGGTGTTCGTAGTCGTAACCGGACGGCGCGGGCTCGGATTTACCGTGGCCCCGCGCGTCGAACGTGGTCACCCTGTAGCCCTCGCGAGGCAGGTATTTCGAGCCATGGAGCACGTACCTTCGGGTTGCCGACAGCCCGTGACAAAGGACTACGTCAGGCCCCACCCCGGTCGATTCACCCCGAATCAGGGGGCCGTCACCGCCGACGACGAATTCGCGGACTGGGGGCCTGGAAGGCCTCGACGCGTTCATCCCTTCTCCAGCGTGGCCTTCTCGATCACGACCTCCCGGGTCGGCTGCTCGTCGGGGCCGCCCAAAGATCCGATTTCCTCGACTACTTCCATGCCGCTCCCGACCGTTCCGACCAGGGCGTAGTCGGGTGTGAGGCTCTGACCGCCGGCCCCGGTCACGACGTAGAACTGGCTTCCGGAGGTACCGGGGGCCTCGGCACCCGATTTGGCCATTGCCACGACGCCCGGTTCGTACTCGAGGTCCTCCGGCGGAGCCTCGACCACTTTGTAGCCCGGCCCGCCGGTGCCGTCGCCGAGCGGGTCGCCGCCCTGAATCACGAAGTCAGGCACTATCCGGTGGAAGCCGAGCCCGTCGTAGAAACCTTCTTCGACCAGGTAGGCAAAGCTGTTGGCAGTCTCCGGCGCCCGCTCCGAGTCAAGTTCGATCGTGAAACTGCCTTCGGTGGTTTCCATGGTCACGCTGGCCGTCTCCCCGGGCTCGATGACCTGGCCGGGTTCCTCCAGCTGCACGTCTTTGACCTCGGCCGCCACCGGATCATCACCACTGTCCTGGGTCAGGACGATCGTGAGCACGACCACGATCAGCAGAAGTCCGCCGACCATCAGGCTGAGCAACTTGTTCCGGTCGTTCATCGGCGCAGAGGCTAGCCGATCGGAAACTGGCCCGCAGCCGCCCGGACGCGGCCCGCGCATACCCCGGCGGCACGCAGTTGGCATGATCCGGGCGTGACTGAACCGGGTACTCCGCCAGATCGCCGGATAGTTTTCGCCGGCAGGACCATCAGTGGGATCGTGGCCCATGCGCCCTGGGCCTGGCCGCTGATCAGGCGTCCGGTAACGCGCTTCTTCGACTCCGCCGCGAGCGGTTGGGACTCCCGCACGGGCTCCGACCCGTCCGAGCGGCTGGCCGCATTCGCCACGGCCGTGCTGGAGGTGGACCGGGCACCGGAACGGGTTCTCGACATCGGCTGCGGAACCGGATCGGCGACGATGTTCCTGGCCCGGGAATTCCCCCGGGCGAGGGTACGGGGGATCGACCTTTCTCCCGAGATGATTCGTCAGGCCACGCACAAGATCGGCCTGGATCCCGAGGCCCGGATCGCTTTCCGGGAAGGGGACGCTTCGAAGCTGCCCTACCCGGATGCGCGGTTCGACCTGGTCGCGCAGAACAACATGCCGGTTTTCTACGCTGAGATCGCCCGTGTGCTGCGTCCCGGCGGCCACGTCGTGATCGCATCGAGCCTGGGCCAGGACACACCGTTCAGCACCTCCGAATCACTGGTCAGCCGCAAATTCAGGCGGCATGGGATCCAGACCGTCCGGATCGGCGAGGCCGGCTCCGGCACCTACTTCGTCGGCCGGAAGGACAGCGCATCCTGATGGCCGTACCGGCCGATTCCGCTCTACTGCTGATCGTCAACCCGATGGCCGGCAGCGGCCGATCGAGGCGGGTCCTCCCCGAGGTGGAGCGGCGTCTCGACGACCTGAGGCGGGACTTCAGGGTCGAGAAGACCCGCTCACTGGAGCACGGCGTGGATCTTGCTCTCGACGCGATCGAGGCCGGAGAGGTGCCGGTCGTGGTCAGCGGCGACGGCCTGATCGGTGCGATCGGAGGAGCACTGGCAGGGGCCGGTGTGCCGATCGGGATCATCCCGGGAGGCCGGGGAAACGATCTCGCCCGGGGCCTCGGGATCCCGATCGAGCCAGAGGCTGCGGTGGACTGCCTGGTCGGCGGACGGGTTCGACAGATAGACGTTGGCGAGGCCAATGGAGAGCGGTTTCTGGGGGTGGCTTCAGTCGGGTTCGACTCGGACGCCAACCGGATCGCCAACGAGGCCCGGTTCCTGAAAGGAAGCGCGGTTTATGCCTTTGCGGCACTCAGGGCGCTGGCCGGGTGGAAGGCCGCCCGTTTCACACTGGCCGAAGGGGACAGGCGGACCCGTTTCACCGGATACACCGTCGCGCTGGGCAACAACCAGTTCTACGGGGGCGGCATGAAGGTCGCGCCGGGCGCGGAGCTCGACGACGGCCTGCTCGACCTGATCACGATCAGCGAGGTTTCGAAGCTTCGTTTCCTGCTGAATCTGCCGAAGGTCTTCAAAGGGACCCATGTGGAACTCGTCGAGTCCGTGGGACAGCGCAGGGTCTCCACGATCGAGGTCAGTGCCAGCCGTCCGATGACCGTCTATGCCGATGGCGATCCACTGACCGACCTGCCGGCCAGGTTCAGGGTCCTCCCGGGTGCGCTCGGGATCATCGTGCCCGGGAACGACGGTTGATCCGGCTCAAGGCCGCTCTGGCCCGGCTGATCGGGCGACTGATCCGGCTCACCGGAAGGGGCGGCGGAACCACCCTGCCCGGACGGCTGCTGCTCCGGCTCGATCCGGATGCGGTGAGCAAGCTGGGGTCCGGGCTTTCCGGCGGCTCGACCCTGATCAGCGCCACCAACGGCAAGACCACGACCGCCTCCATGCTGGCCGTGATCCTCGAGGGAGCCGGCAGGCATCCGGTCCACAACCGGAGCGGCTCCAACATGAACTGGGGAGTGGCCACGGCACTGCTGGAGCAGCAGGGAGATGAAGGGCTCTTCGAGGTCGATGAGGCCTGGCTGGCCGAGACCGCGGCCCGGCTGGAACCGCACACGATCCTGCTCGGCAACCTCTTCCGGGACCAGCTCGACCGCTACGGCGAAACCGAAACCCTGGCCGACGCCTGGATCGGCCTGGCCGGTTCCCTGGCCGGCTCGACCGACTTCGTGCTCAACGCGGACGACCCGCTGGTGGCCGATATCGGCCGGTCGAGCGGTCCGGGCACCACCTACTTCGGCATCGAAGACACCGGCCCGGCCGTGGACGAACGGCAGCACGCCAGCGACGCCAAGAACTGCCGGGTCTGCGGCAGCGAGCTCGCCTACGAGAGGACCTACGTCGGGCACCTCGGCCATTACCACTGCCCGTCCTGCG
Source organism: Acidobacteriota bacterium (assembly GCA_041821645.1). Lineage (GTDB taxonomy): Bacteria > Actinomycetota > Thermoleophilia > Solirubrobacterales > 70-9 > 67-14. The sequence goes on along the minus strand of JBGUDX010000108.1, from coordinate 991 downwards.
GGATGCGGCGTCCGGCCCCCGAGGTCAGCGCCCACGACGTGACCCTGGACGGCATGGCCGGCCTCACCGCCCGCATCGAGACCCCCGAAGGCGCGGTAGAGCTCACCCTTCCGCTGCCGGGCCTCTACAACCTCTACAACGCTCTGGGAGCGATCGCGACGGCCAGGGTCCTCGGGGTCGCCCCGGCCGACGCGGTGCGCAGCCTGGCCTCGATGAAAGCGGTCTTCGGCCGGGTCGAGCGCATCCAGCTGGGTGACACCGAGCTCTCGATCCTGCTGGTCAAGAACCCCGCCGGCGCCAACGAGGTACTGCGCACGCTGGCGCTCGATCCGGAGCCGGTTGATCTCTGGATCGGGCTCAACGACCGCATCGCCGACGGCCGCGACGTCTCCTGGATCTGGGATGCCGATTTCGAGGAGCTGCGCGACCGGGTCAGGTCGGTCGTCTGCACCGGGACCAGGGGCCCGGAGATGGCACTGCGCCTGAAGTACGCCGGCTGGCCGGTCGATCGCGTGACCGTGGTCGATGACCTCGACCGCAGTCTGGAAATCGCGCTCGACGCCCGCCCCGGCCGGCTGTTCGCCCTGCCGACCTACACCTCCCTGCTCGATCTCCGCCGGCTACTCACGGAACGCTACGACGCCGACCGCTACTGGAAGGCTTGAAGCCCCCCGGACATTGGTGCTCCGAGGCATCGATCTGGCAGCTGGTCGAATGCTGCGACTATTCGGCCGACCTGCGGAGCTGGCAGGAACTCGCCCGGGACAGCCGCACCGGGGTACTCGACCTGGGCTGCGGCATCGGCCGGGTGGCCCACGACCTGGCCCGGACCGGTACCCGGACCCTTGGAATAGACTGCGACGAAGACATCGTCGCCGATTTCAACCGCTTCTCCCCTGATCCGTCAACCAGAGCCGTGACCGGCGACGCGACCGATCCCGGCCGGCCCGGCGGCCGGTTCGACCGGATCATCGCGCCCCAGCAGCTCCTT